>CAWUJR010000549.1:0-2949 GCA_963922375.1 uncultured Robbsia sp. | reverse complement strand
ATACGAGTCTGATACAGAGTGCAAACACGTTCATACAGAGTGTTTCCATTTGCACAATTACTAGCTAGAAGCGTGGATAATAACTCCGCGCCGCCGCGCGCGGTTTCCTGGCGTGCTGCGCATTAGAGCATGCACCCCCTTAAGTTGTACATCAGTTTGTAGCGATCTAGTACTAGTACTAGTAGTCGACCGACGCACCCGACGCACGCGCCGCATTCGCCGCATTCGCCGCGCGACGACGCCGCAAGTCGATTGCTGAACAGCGTAAAAGCCGACCTCGATGGCGGCGGAATCATCAACCAATTGGTCGGTGGCGGCGGTCCCTCTGTTGCCAACACGCGATTCGCGATCGGCGTGTTGCAAACGCAGTTGCTGCACCTACGACGCGCGCTGCTGACGCACCAATGCCAAGCGACGTGTGCCAACGACAGATTAAATCGACAATTCCGGAGTGCATTCTGATGACCGACGTTACCCTTCTTTGTTCCGATGGTCCTCACCATCTGTATCTAGCCGCCGAAGTACTGAGTGCGTTCGGTCAAGTTCGCATCATCGTTGAACCGGGCGATCAGCAGATGACGCGTCATTTGCAACGCAAGCAATTCCGACCGTTCCTGTGGTCGAAATATCACCAGCTTCGGCGCAAATGGTTCGGCTATGACACCTATCGTCAGCAGTATTTTCAACGCCCACGCGGCCCGCAGACATGGGACGCGCTTGCACAGCAGCCTGGTGTGACGCTGATGCGCACGCCCTGGATCAATGATCCCGCCGTGGTGGCGGCATTGCAGAAAAAGGCCGCCGATGTCTACATCGTGATGGGTACCAAAAAGATCGGTGCCGATGTACTGCAAGCCATTCCGCCCGATCGCATCATCAATATCCACGGCGGCCATCTGCCCGAATACAAGGGGAATCACTGCTTCTTTTTTGCATTGAAAAATGGCGACATCGATAAATTAAGTACAACGATTCACCGGGTGACGAGCGGCCTGGATGCCGGCGACATCCTGATGCGCTGTCCGGTTCGCTATCAGGACGGCGATAATTCGGAAACACTCTACTCCCGCGCCGAACGCCTCGCGGTCGATCGACTGGTCGCGAAACTGAAAGCAGACCCGTCGTTGGCACAATGGCCCAGCACCCGGCAGGAAGCGAGCGGTGCGGTGTACCGGATGCGCGATCGGGGACCGTTGACCGAATTGGCGCATCTGCTCGGCATGCGCAAGCGCCGCCTCCAACTTGCCGACAATCAGCGCTGATATGCCCACCGTTCCGTATCAACTCATTCAAGTCGCATTGTTTTCGATCCCGCTGACGTTGTCGCCGGGACCGAACAATCTGATGGTGACCAGCAATTGCGCGCAGTACGGGTATGCACGCACATTGCCGGCACTGGCCGGTATCTCGATGGGCGCTACCGCGCTGTTTTTGGCCGTGTCGCTGGGGCTGGGTTTCGCGCTGCTGTCGCACCCCCGGATTCATGAGACGTTGAAGATCGTCGGCTCGGCCTATATCCTGTACCTGTCTTTCAAGCTGTACACGTCGAAGGCGCAGGGCGCGGCGGACACGTCGGTCGGTCAGCCCATCACGTTCGTGCAGGCCGGGCTGCTGCAGATTTTGAATCCGAAGATCTGGCTGCTGGCGGCCACCGCCGCATCGTCGTTCCTGCCGTTCACGCCGAATCTTTATCGCGATGCGGCGGTGCTTTCGTTGACCCTGGGCGGCGTTTTCTTCCCGTGCAATTCGATCTGGGCGGTTTTCGGCTTGGTGCTTCGACGCTTGTTGCACGGCAAGACCTCGTGGCGGCGTTTTAACCGCACGATGGGCGTTGTCACCGCTTCGTCGATCCTTTTTTTGATGTGACCCGGCCCGACCTTTGGAATCGATCTTGAATTTGTCCGCTATGCCACCTGCACCCCGTGCCGCGTCCCCCGCTTCCGCATCCGATTCGGCTGAGCGGGCCACCGCCGCACCCGTCGACGCGCCCATCGAGCAGATCGTGCTGGTTTTTTGCCGCGATTTGACGAAAGACCCCGTCTCCGCCCATGTGCTCGAACAGGTGCTGGCGACGGGGCGGTTCGAGCCGACGACGACGGTCTTCGATGACATGCCGGTCCTCGCGTATCGGCATGCTGCGACGCACTATCACCTCGTGCAATTGAACGATGTGCTCAGTCATCATTACGCCCGCTATGCGGCCACCATCAACACGCACTTCGCCAATGCGGATGCGATCATTCTCGTCAACTGGCACCAGGGCGCGAAAGCGCCGAACGCGATTTTCACCGTGCAGACCACCGGTGACATGGCGAGCGGTCATTTCAGCCCCGTCGATCCGGCTATCTGCCGGCGTCTGTTTCTCGCTGTCGAAGCAGAGCGTCAACAGGCAGGACTCGATACGTTCTCGACGTGGATGGAAGCCACACATTGGTCCGGCGCCGAACGCGACGAACCGCTGATCGATCTGCCAGCCGAGGCCGGAGGCGATGCAGAAGCCCTTGTAGGAGACCGTGTAACCAGCGCGCCCGCGTCACCACCCGATGCGCCGCGCCGCATAGAACCCGTGGCGTCGCCTCCGCCGGACGTCAATGACCTCCTCGTGTCGGTGATCGATCTGGAAATTGGCAGCAGCCCGGACGATTGGGCAAATCCGGTCGCAGCGGCGGTGCTCGCGCGCGCCCTGTTCCGCCTCGCGGAGCCGCCTGTTACCCAGCGTCTGCCGCTTCTGCCGATCCTCTGCATCGGCGGCACGCATTTCGAGCCCGGCTTTACGCAATTGTTGCGAGATCACGGCGCAGCGCAAGGCTTGGCGCTTTCGCATATTTTGCCGAATCACTGGTTGGTGGCGCATGGCTATGACCAGGCCGAGCGCGACGACGCGCTGGCCGCGTGCGCGGCGTCGATCGTCGGTGGCGTGCGGGCGGTCGTGTTTCACGACAACCTGAA
>CAWUJR010000548.1:0-2950 GCA_963922375.1 uncultured Robbsia sp. | reverse complement strand
GAGGGCCCCGTTACCGGGCGCGCCGCAGGCGCAGGGGCCGAGCCGGCCGATCCCACGGAGTTCCGTAGCCTGTTGCAGGCGGAACTCACCGCCGACACCATTCAGCATTACCTGAATCGGATCAGCGTCAAGCCGTTGCTGACCGTGGATGAGGAGCAATCCTATTCGCGCCTGGCAAAGAAAGGCGAATTCAATGCGCGTCAGGTGATGATCGAGCGCAATCTTCGCCTGGTCGTCAGCATCGCGAAGGCCTATTCGAACCGGGGCCTGCCGCTGCTCGATGTCATCGCCGAAGGCAATCTTGGATTGATGCATGCGATCGAGAAATTCGATCCGGAGCGGGGATTTCGGTTTTCGACCTACGCCACCTGGTGGATTCGTCAGAGCATCGAACGCGCCATCATGAACCAGGCGCGCACCGTGCGGCTGCCGGTGCACGTGATCCGGGAACTGAACCAAGTACTGCGGGCGAAACGCCATTTGGAAAAAAGTGCGCTCGCGGAACATGCGGGCGAGCGCCGGGATGCGAGCGTCGACGACATCGCGCACCTGACCGGTAAAAGTGCGGAGGAAGTGGCGGACATCCTCGCGTTGAACGAGCACACGACATCGCTTGATGCACCGTTGGATCTGGATCCGGGCAGCAGCTTGCTGGATCTGCTGTCGGACGATCAGAGTCACGCGCCGGATGCCGAAGTGCAGCATCGCGAGGTGGAAGCGTTGACGCGGGTGTGGTTGTCCCGGCTATCCGACAAGCATCGGTACGTGGTCGAGCGGCGGTTCGGCCTCAATAATCTGGAACCGGCCACGCTCGAGCAGCTGGCCGAAGAGATGTTGCTCACGCGCGAGCGCGTGCGGCAGATTCAACAAGAAGCGCTGGTGCGGCTGAAACGCTATTTTGCGTCGAACGGCGTTGGCAAAGATTCGGTGCTCTAGACGCCGCGTAATGAATTCCATCCTCGTATTTGATATTGAAACGGTTCCCGACGTTGCCGGGTTGCGCAAATTGGGCGGCGATCTGCCGACGGATCGCAGCGACGATGACGTGGCCGCACATGCATTCGCCGCGCGTCGCGAACAGACCGGCTCCGACTTTCTGCAGCATCATCTGCATCGCATCGTCGCGATCTCCTGCGTGTTTCGTGGCCCCGACGGCTTTCGGGTGCGTTCGCTTGGCGACCCGGATGATGGCGAGGGGGTGCTGATACAGGCCTTCTTCAAGGTCATTGAGAAATATGGTCCGCAGTTGGTGTCGTGGAACGGCGGAGGCTTCGACCTGCCGGTATTGCATTACCGCGCGTTGATCCATGGCGTGACCGCGCCGCGCTATTGGGACATGGGCCAGGTCGAGCGCGACGCCAAATGGAATAACTACATCAGTCGCTATCATTTCCGCCATACCGATTTGATGGATGTGCTCGCGTTGTATCAGCCGCGTGCGAGTGCGCCGCTCGACGCATTGGCGAAATTGTGTGGTTTTCCCGGCAAAATGGGGATGGACGGCTCCCAGGTGTGGCCCGCGTTCCAGCAGGGACGTATCGCGGACATCCGCCATTACTGCGAAACCGACGTCGTCAATACCTATCTGATGTATTGCCGCTTTCAGCTGATGCGCGGGGAGTTGTCGACGCTCGAGTACCAGGACGAAGTGCAGCTCGTCAAGACTTCGCTGGCGGAGAAGCCCGAGCCGCACTGGGAGGAATATCTGAACGGTTTCGACACCGTTTGACGGCGGTTGCACTACAATCTCGGCTTTCGAAAAGTCGTCAGGATTTCCTCGTGTCCCAACAATCGCCACGCGCCGCGCATTTTCCCACTTTGATCGATATCGACTCCATCGACATGGACGCCCGTGGGGTGGGCCGCTTGCGCGACGAGGAGGGTAATCCTGGCAAGGTCGTATTCGTCGAAGGCGCGTTGCCCGGCGAACGCGTCGAATATTCGAGCTATCGCAAAAAACCCTCTTACGAGCAAGCGACGCTGAGCAAAGTGTTGCGTCCGAGCGTGATGCGTACGACGCCGGGTTGCCGATTCTTCGGTACCTGCGGCGGCTGCTCAATGCAGCATTTGGATATTCGCGCGCAGATCGCGGTCAAACAGCGGGTGCTCGAAGACGATCTGCAGCATCTCGCGAAGCTGCGCCCGGAGACGGTGTTCCGGCCGATCCACGGTCCCGCCTGGGGCTATCGATACCGTGCCCGGCTAACGGTGCGTCACGTGCCGAAAAAAGGCGCGGTGTTGGTCGGTTTCCACGAACGCAAAAGCAGCTTTGTTGCGGATATGACCAGTTGCGAGGTGTTGCCGCGCGTCGTGTCCGACATGTTGGTGCCGTTACGCCGACTGGTTGAAAGTCTATCGATCCGCGACCGTTTGCCGCAAATCGAACTGGCGATGGGAACCCGTGTGATCGCGTTGGTGCTGCGCGTGCTGGAAACGCCGAGCGGTGAAGACGAAACGAAGTTGCGGGCTTTCGCCGACGAGTACGGCGTGCAGTTCTGGTACCAGCCGAAGGGTCCGGATACCGTCGTGCCGTTTTACCCGCTCAGCGACGATCCGCAGCAGCAACTGCATTACACGCTCCCGGAGTTTGATATCCGGATGCCGTTCCGACCAACGGACTTCACACAGGTCAATCATGCGATCAACCAGGTCATGATTTCCCGTGCATTGCGTCTGCTCGCGCCCACCCGTGCAGACCGGGTCGTGGATCTGTTCTGCGGTTTGGGTAATTTCACGCTGCCGCTCGCGCGCTTGGCGGGCGAAGTATTTGGCATTGAGGGAAGCGAAACGCTGACCGCCCGGGCGCTTGATAATGCCCGTGCCAACGGCGTACATGAACATACCGGATTTGCGTGCCGGAATCTTTTCGACATGACGCCGGACGATTGGCGCGCGCTGGGGCCGTTCGACAAGGCGCTGATCGATCCACCGCGCGAAGGCGCACTCGCGG
>CAWUJR010000547.1:0-2951 GCA_963922375.1 uncultured Robbsia sp. | reverse complement strand
CGGCGAGGCAATGAGCGACGAAGCCATCGCCGACACGATTGCCGCATTCGCTCGCGCGGCGGCAGACGCAAAGCGCCTGGGTTTCGATACATTCGAGATTCACGGTGCCCACGGCTATCTGATCGATCAGTTTTTCTGGGCCGCCACCAATACCCGTGAAGACCGCTACGGCGGCGCCACGCTGAAAGAGCGCTCCCGTTTTGCCGCCGAGGTGGTGAAGAGCATGCGCGCGGCGGTGGGCGACGACTTCCCGATCATTTTGCGGCTGAGTCAGTGGAAACAGCAGGACTATGCGGTCAAACTAGCCGATACGCCCGATGCGATGACCGACTGGTTGGTGCCGCTGGTCGAGGCCGGCGTCGATGTGCTGCACTGTTCGCAACGCCGTTTCTGGGAAGCAGAGTTTCCCGAAATCGACGGTGAAGACGGTTTGAACTTTGCCGGCTGGGCGAAAAAATTGACCGGTGCGGCAACGATCAGCGTCGGTTCGGTCGGCTTGTCGGGCGATGTGATGAGCGCATTCGGCGGCGAGTCGTCCACGCCGGTGGCACTTGAAAAGCTGATGCACCGCATGGAGCGCGAAGAATTCGATCTGATCGCCGTGGGACGCGCATTGCTCAGCGATCCGCAATGGGTCACCAAGGTGCGCACGAACGACCGCGAAGGACTACAGGACTTCACGGCAGCGGCGCTCGGCGAACTGTACTAACCGTCCTCACGGTAACGGGCCTCGACCATCGCGTTCCGTTACCGTGTCACGCCGTCCCGTCGTCATGCATTCGCGCTGCCGTTGCGAATGAACGAATAGCGGTCGATATCGGTGCGCATCGTCCAACCTTGTCGCTGCCAGTAGGCGGTGCCATCGGTGTTCGTCTTCAGCACATCGATATGCGTCTTCTGGATGCCGACCACTTCCAGTGCCGCCAGACACCGCTCCACGAGTGCGCTGGCAATGCCCCGACGCCGATGCGTGGGCAGCACGACCAAATGCTGCATATAACCACGTCGGCCGTCGTGGCCAGCCATCACACATCCCACGCAGGCCCCCTCGGCTTCGGCAACGAAGCTCAAGTCCGGATTACGTGTCAGATAGCGGGCCGTCGCATCCCGGGAATCCGCATCTCTCATCGAGATACCGGGGGTTTGTTTCATCAATGCCATCACGGCATCGTAGTCGTCGATACGCATCGGCCGCACTGCAAACATTCATTCCTCTCTTTTTTAGGGCGACGGGATGGCCGCTCGATGGCGTGCTCGCTGTTCGCTTGCCACTCGTTTTCCATTAGCTTGCTATTCGCTTTCTGCTCGATTTCAATTCGCTAGCAGTTTGCTAGCGGCCCCTGGGTTCGCGTCACGTTTCATCGAGATTATGCACTGGACGAATCCGTAACGGCGTATTCTGGAGTCTATTGCCACGCGGACTAAACCGTTTCTATCGCGAAAGGGTGACGAGCGCGTCCTAGCCTCCAACTCCCAGGTGCTCAATATGCCGCCTCGCGAAAATAGTCAAATCGCGACCGATCTTTCGTTGATGGTCGATCGGGGGAGCAGTGCAAGCGACATCGGCGAAGCAATCGCGTCGACCTGCGAACAAATCGGTGTCGCGCTCGCGAAAGTGGTCGGCAAAGAGGGCGTGGATGCAATGTTCCGACGTAGCTTGCTGCTGACCGCCCCGACAGTATTGTGGGACTTCCATCCACCGTACGACAATCAGACTGTCGCCGATCTCGCACCGCTTCGCGCCACGTTTTCGCATCGCTCGGCGTCCAATGCGGCCAGCGCCGGCAGTGCGTTGTTACAGGCGTTTTACGAGTCCCTCGCCAATCTGATCGGTCGCGCGCATACCGAACGGCTACTCCGTCCCATTCTGGCCAGCGCATTGCACGCCGACCGTTGATCCTCACAGAACGACGCGTTTCTCAAAGCGGCACCCACCACGGCCGCGTCGTTTCCTGCGCGGCATCCAGCGGACGACTGCCTGGCCGTAGATGCCAGGCCCGTGTGTGCACACCCACCAGATCGTTGGCAAGGCGAGCGGAATCCGTCGCCGGAAAATGCAGTTCCAGACGCTCATGCGTCGGACCGAAGACGACTTCCAACTGTACCGCTTGCAAGCCCGGTACATGGCGATGCCCTTCGTAACGGGCCGCATAGCGATGCTCGTCCAGCAATGCGACGTCCGGCGACAGTCGCTGACTCTCGTTCCATGTCGCGACCAGTCGCGCCCAACGCTCGCGACCGTCGCCAACATAACGATAGAGGTCGGAGCGCACCATATAGACCAATCGCAGCACGGCCAGACAATGTTCGAAAAGATCGGCGTCGAGCTGGCGCAGATCGGTCGGTTTGGCCTGGAGTGCGCCTTCCGCGTACAAGCTCGCCAAAAACTGTGCGACAACAGGCGACTGACCCGTATCGGCTTCCGCAAGACTGACCAGAATCGCCAATGAATCCAACCCCTGGTCATGATCGTCGGCGCGCACTTCCGCCGCGCGTTGCCCGACCGAATGACCGGCATCGCTCAATTCGAAAAATTCGTCGACGTTGAGATGGAAGGCGTCGATCAGATGAACGGGAACGGAGACAGTCACGTCTCTGTATTCGGTGAGGGGGGAGTGGGACATTGGGTGTCTCCGTCGACGCGTGGCGCAAGCCAGCATGAGGTTGAGGGAGTGTCCCACCCAGCCTACACCCCGAGTCCATCGCATTAATGTGCGGTAACGCATAGATCGTCATGCAATATTTGAAACGTCGCTACTATAAGATCATGTTATTGCCGCTCGTCCATTGCTGCCTGCCAGGCCCGCCACGCGCTTATGAGCTTTCATGCATCGAAGAATCGACCCCTGAGGGGGCTGGGAATCGTACTGGGAATGCTGAGCTGGTGCGCCAGCGGGCTAGGTGCGATCGCACCCAGCGCTATGGCGGCGGCTGTCGCGAAAGACCCCGCC
>CAWUJR010000546.1:0-2957 GCA_963922375.1 uncultured Robbsia sp. | reverse complement strand
CGACCTGCCGGTCGACCAGCCGACCTCGCTGCGCCTGAATGGCAAATACGGAGAAGAGGCCGCTGCCGCCCTCGAACGCCTGCAGAACACGCCGTTCGACGTGATGGTCGTCGCGGCGTACGGCCTGATCTTGCCGCAGGCGGTACTCGATCTGCCGCGCTACGGCTGCATCAATATCCACGCGTCGCTGTTGCCGCGTTGGCGGGGTGCCGCGCCGATTCATCGCGCGATCGAAGCCGGCGACACCGAAAGCGGCGTCACCTTGATGCAGATGGATGCGGGCCTCGACACCGGCGCGATGATCTCGACCGCGGTCGAACCGATCATCGACACCACGACCACCGCGCAATTGCACGACGCACTGGCCGCCGCAGGGGCCCGCTTGATCGTCGAGGCACTCGAGCGATTGGAGGCGGGCGGAGCACTGCCATCGGTGCCGCAACCGGCCGAAGGCGTGACCTACGCGGAGAAGATCGCGAAGTCCGAAGCGGCGATCGACTGGGATCGACCGGCCGATGTACTCGCGCGACAGGTGCGTGCATTCGACCCTTTCCCGGGCGCGGTGTCGCAAATCAACGGCGCAACCGTCAAGATCTGGGCGGCGGAGGCGATCGACGCACCTGCTGCGCCGGTGGCTGCCGTGCCCGGCGAAATTAACTCGGTGGGGCCGGACGGCGTGGTGGTCGCATGCGGGCAAGGCTTGCTGCGTTTGACCGCGTGTCAGAAACCAGGGGGTAAGCGTCTGCCGGTACATGAATTTCTCGCGGGCTTCCCGCTGGGAGCCGGTCAACGGTTCGTTTCGATAGGTGAAGCGTAACCGCAGCCCGCGCGGCGCACGACTCGGCCGAACCGCCAGCCCGGCTTACCATTCGTCATCGGCCGTGCGTCGCATTGGCTGGCCGCGCGCTGCCGCGTAGAATGACCCGTCATATCGGCGTGCATCGATGCCGCTGCCAATCGAAGGAAGCCCCATGTTAGGCATTACCCATTTCTCGTTGTTCGTGCTGTCGTGCATTGCGCTGTCGGTGACGCCCGGCCCGGATTCGGCGTTTATCGTCGCGCGTAGCGTCAGCGCCGGACGAACGGCGGGCGTCGTCTCGACATTGGGCATCATCACCGGCTGCTGCATCCATTTGACGGCAACCGTGCTGGGCCTGACCGCGATTCTCGCTGCCTCGGTGCAGGCTTTTACGATCATTAAATGGGTCGGTGCGGCGTATCTGGTCTATTTGGGCGTGCGGATGCTGTTTGCGAAATCAGACGATGCGACCGCGCCGTCCGACGGATCGATGTCCGGCGATACGTCGCGCAGTGAGGCAACTGCCGCTGCAGGCGCGCACCGCTCGTTGCGCCGTGTCTTTCTGCAAGGACTGGGCACGAATCTGTTGAACCCGAAGGTCGTGTTGTTCTTCGTTGCGTTCTTCCCACAATTCGTCGGTCCGGAAGCGCCGAACAAGAGTCTGGCTTTTCTGCTGCTGGGCGGCGTCTTTATTGCGATCTCGCTGGTCTGGAATTGCTCGTTGGCCTGCGCGGCAGGGATGCTGTCGCGCCGCATCGGTGCCAGTCCCCGGGCAAAGCGCTTGATTGACAAATTGGTCGGCGGCGTGTTCTTGGGGCTGGGTGTCCGGCTGGCGCTGATAACGCGTTGAGTCGTCCGCGCCGTCCGCGTCGGGGGATGCCCCCGTTCGCAAAGACGGTGTAACGCAAGGTGATAAAACTCGGACAACGCGCAGTCGTTTGAACCAGAGAAAGGGATTGAATTTTTCCTGATGACCCTTATCTAACAGAAGCCTTACAATTCTGCGCTCGCCGACGCGACATCCGTCGCCGGCGTGCGAGGTCACCTGCGACGCGATACGGGAGTCATCATATGTTCAACTGGGTCAAGACGGCGATGCTGATGGCGGGCATCACCGCGTTATTCATCGTCGTCGGCGGCTTTATCGGCGGTCAGCGAGGCATGATGATCGCGCTCCTGCTCGCGCTCGGGATGAACTTCTTCTCGTACTGGTACTCGGACAAGATGGTCCTGCGCATGTATAACGCGCAGGAAGTGGATGAGCACAGCGCGCCGCAGTTCTACCGCATGATCCGCGAGCTGTCGACCCGCGCCGGATTGCCGATGCCGCGGGTGTATTTGATCGACGAGGACGCGCCGAACGCGTTTGCGACCGGCCGCGACCCGGAGCATGCGGCGGTCGCCGCGACCACCGGTATTCTCCGCGCGCTGTCGGAGCGGGAAATGCGCGGCGTGATGGCGCATGAACTGGCACACGTCAAACATCGGGACATCCTGCTGTCGACGATCTCCGCCACGATGGCCGGTGCGATCTCGGCACTGGCGAACTTTGCGATGTTCTTCGGCAGTCGCGATGAGGAGGGCCGTCCGACCAATCCGGTGGCATCGATTGCGGTCGCGATCCTGGCCCCGTTGGCGGCCTCCCTTATTCAGATGGCCATTTCTCGCGCGCGCGAGTTCGAGGCGGATCGCGGCGGTGCCGAAATCTCCGGCGACCCGACGGCGCTGGCGTCCGCACTGGAGAAGATTCATCGCTACGCGTCGGGCGTGCCTTTCGCGACCGCCGAGGCCCATCCCGCGACGGCGCAGATGATGATTCTGAATCCGCTCTCGGGCGGCGGGATCTCCAAACTGTTCTCGACCCACCCGGCCACCGAGGAACGCGTCGCACGTCTGATGCATATGGCGCAAACGGGGCAATATCCGGTCTGAGCCGCGGTGTCGGCGCAATGGTTTCGGTCGAGCGATGTAGAATGCGCGTTTCCCCGTGAGCGCAACCGCTGCTCACACCGCTCTTGCTCCTATGAACGATAGAAAGACCGACGCGCCGCCTAACCGTTCGACCCCTCGTCCCGATACCCGTTCTGCTGGCGCGCGTGCCGGTGTGGGTGCCAGCGGCCAATCCGCAGCGCGTGGTGCCGCCGAGCGTCCTGGCAAG
>CAWUJR010000545.1:0-2967 GCA_963922375.1 uncultured Robbsia sp. | reverse complement strand
CGTTCACCGCATTGGCGCTGGCGGTGCTGGCGGAACGCGCCGGCATCCCGAAGGGCGTGCTCAGCGTCGTCACCGGCGACCCGAAGGCCATCGGCGGCGAAATGACGTCGAACCCGATCGTGCGGAAGCTCTCGTTCACCGGCTCCACCGCAGTGGGTCGCTTGCTGATGGCGCAAAGCGCCGCCACGATCAAGAAGGTGACGCTCGAACTCGGCGGCAATGCCCCGTTCATCGTCTTCGACGATGCCGATCTGGATGCGGCGGTGGAAGGTGCGGTCGCATCGAAATATCGTAACAGCGGTCAGACCTGTGTCTGCACGAACCGCTTCTATGTGCATGAGCGTGTGTACGATGCGTTCGCGCAAAAGCTGAGCGCCGCGGTCGAGAGGCTGAAGGTCGGCAATGGTTTCGATGCGGGCGTGTCATTGGGACCGCTGATCAACGAAGCGGCCGTACTGAAGGTCGAGTCGCATATCGAAGATGCGGTCAAGCACGGGGCGACAGTGGTGACCGGCGGGAAACGGCATGCGCTGGGCCATGGTTTCTTCGAAGCGACGGTGCTGACCGGCGTAACACCGGCAATGAAGGTTGCGAAAGAAGAGACGTTCGGGCCGCTGGCGCCTATTTTCAAATTCTCGTCCGACGACGAGGTGATTGGCTTCGCGAACGATACCGAGTTCGGCCTTGCCGCGTATTTCTATAGCCGCGACATCGATCGGGTCTGGCGCGTGGCCGAGGCATTGGAATACGGGATGGTGGGCATCAACACCGGGCTGATTTCGAATGAAGTCGCACCGTTCGGCGGCGTCAAGCAATCGGGCCTTGGCCGCGAGGGCTCGCATTATGGTATCGACGACTATGTGGTGATTAAGTATCTCTGTATGGCTAGCCACTAAACGTTGTGCGGCTTAAAACGAAAACCCGGCAATTTTGAAAGTGCCGGGTTTTTGTTTGCTCGCTGGTTCACCCTTTGTTTTGCGGAGCCCTCTCTTTACTCAGTGCTCCGTACTCACACCGCGATTTCCGGCGGTGCCTGACGGAACAGGCGCGTGATCCAGCACAGGTAGACGATGCCGACCGCGAACCAGATTGCGCCCATGATCAGCGCGGTCTTGTCGAGGCTGGCCATCAGCCACAGGTCAGCGGCAGCCCCGATCAGCGGGAAGACCAGACCGCCGATCACGCCCATCCGCGTGTCGCCGTGCTTGCCGTTCAGGTAGAGACGGATCACGCACAGATTGACGGCGGTGAACGCGACGAACGCACCGAAGTTGATGAACGACGTCGATGTGGCCACATCCAGCTTCAATGCGATCAAACCGACCACACCGGCCAACGCGATATTGATCGCCGGCGTTTTGAAACGCGGATGAATGAAGCCGAAAATCCGCTTCGGCAGCACTTCATCGCGGCCCATTGCGTACAGCAAGCGCCCCACGCTGGCCTGAGCGGCAATGCCCGATGCGAATTGCGCGAGGATCAGGCCGGCGAGGAACACGGTCACAAACAGGTCGCCGCCCACTTTCTTCGCCACTTCGAACGCGGCCGAATCCACGTCCTTGAAGACGGTGCCCGGATGCGCCAACTGCATCGTGTACGCCGCCACCACGAAAATCGCGCCACCCAGCAGTGCGATCAGCAGGATCGCACGCGGCATCGTCTTCTTCGGGTTGATCGTTTCTTCGGTCAGCGTGGAGACCGCATCGAAACCCAGATACGAATACGCGGCAATGGCGGCACCGGCCATCGTCGTGCTGATCGATACATGGCCGCGGAAGAACGGCTCGGCCATGGCAATGCCGCCCGGTGCGGCTGCTGCTGCCGCATAGTGCCAACACAGCGCGACGAACAGCGCGGTAATGCCCAGTTGCACGAGCATCAGTACGATATTGAAGCGGGCTGCCAGCTCGAGGCCGACAATATTCAAGGCGCTGGTCACGACGATGAACGCGACAATCCAGACCCATGCCGGAATACTGGGAAAGGCGCTGACCAGATAGGAGGCGCCGATCAACCAGATCACCATCGGAATGAAGAAGTAATCGAGTAACGTCGCCCAGCCGACCAGGAATCCGAGATGCGCATTCGAGGTCTTGCGGGTGTACGTGTACGCGGACCCGGCTTCCGGATAGATGCGGGACAGTTTGCCGTAGCTCAGCGCCGTGAAGACGATGCCGACCAACGCCAGCAGATAGGCGAGGGCGGCGGTGTCGCCGCTGGCTTGCGCGAGAACGCCGTAGGTGCCGTAGACAATCAGCGGCGCCATATACGCCAGACCGAACAACACGACCGACGGCAAGCCGAGGGTCCGCTTCAGTTGAGCGTTGCGTGATGACTGACCGCTGGCTTGCGGCGACGAAGTTTGCATGGCGTTCTCCAGATACGTGATGTAGCAAGGGCTAGCGATGGACGAACAAGGGCCTTCGGGGTGACCCCGAATCTTGAAAAGACGGCTAAGTAGACGCGTCAGTACGGCAAAGTCTGCAGCGCAGCGGCACGGAGGCCGCGGCGGCTAGTGGCGGGCCTTGTGGGCCTGGTCTTCTATGATCAGCACCGACCGATCGTGGCGGTTGTCGGCACGGTTCTGGCCATCGACTTGTTGCATGCCTGGGTGCAACTCGACGCGCTTCAACGACAGCGGTACACGGGCATCGTGCAGATAGCGGTAATGCTCGCGGCTGGCTTCCAGACGCGACCAGTCCAACGTCGTTTTCAGGACGGCGGGCGTGTCGTCTGCCTCGATGACGATGTCGCCAAACGGATCGATCAGCGCGGACTCGCCGACGAAGACCAGATTGTCGTCGCCGGTGCCGCAGCGGTTGACCAGCACCGCGAAAATCTGGTTCTCCATCGCACGGGCGGTGATCGCGCGGCGATGCACGGGCCCGTAAGGGGCCATATTGCCGTTCGTGACGATCAGCAGGTCTGCATGCTGGCGTGCGATTGCGCGGGCGGTCTCCGGAAATT
>CAWUJR010000544.1:0-2973 GCA_963922375.1 uncultured Robbsia sp. | reverse complement strand
GTTGGCCGCGCGCTATAAACGCGATGTCGCCCGTCGGCTACTGATGTTGACGGTTGTGGTGGCGCTCGGCGTGGTCGCGATCGTCGTCGATTTGGCGCTCGGGTCCGGGACGTTGGCGCTGTCGCAGGTGGTTCAGGCGATCCTGCACCCATCGCTGGCCGATCCCGGCACGCTGGTGATCGTGCGCGATATCCGTATGCCGATCACGTTCACGGCCGTGCTCGCCGGCATCGGGCTGGCATTGGCGGGGTCGTTGATGCAGACGTCGCTGAACAATCCGCTCGCGGAGCCGTTCACGATCGGCATTTCGTCGGCCGCCGGTTGCGGCGCGGCGCTTGCTATCGTGTTTCAGACGTCGCTGGCGACTTTCTTCCCCTGGTTGCCCACCGACTTGTTCGTCTCGCTGAACGCCTTCGTGTTTGCGTTGTGCACGGTGCTGTTCATCAGCATTTTCGCGCGGAGCGACGGGCTGGGCATCGAGACCGTCACCCTGCTGGGTATCGCGATTCATTTCGTCTTCGCGTCGATTCTCGGCATGATGCAGTACTTCTCGGATGCAGACCAATTGCAGACCTTGGTGTTCTGGCTGATGGGGTCGCTGCTGAAATCGAGTTGGCTGAAGGTCGAAATCAATTGTGCGATCGTCGTCGTCTTGTTGCCGTTGATTTTCTTGAATAGCCGCAGCATCACGACATTGCGCAGCTTCGGCGATCAGGCGACCACACTCGGACTGAACGTCCCACGTACGCGCTTTCTGATGCTGTTGGCCGCTGCGTTGCTGGCAAGTAGCATTACGGCGACGATCGGTGTCGTCGGTTTCGTCGGACTGGTCGCGCCGCACATTGCGCGACTGTTGGTTGGTGAAGATCAACGGCTGTCGTTGCCGATGACGGCCGCCTGCGGGCTCTTGGTGATGACGGTTGCGTCGATCGTCAGCAAGGTGATCATGCCGGGTGGTATTTTGCCGATCGGTATGATCACCTCGCTGCTCGGCGTGCCGTTTTTCCTCGCTCAGATATTGTGGCTGAAACGCCGGAGGGGCCGCTGATGCTCGAAGTCTCGGATCTGAATGTCGCGTTTGGCAGCAAGCGCATCGTGCACGATATGCGATTCGACGCGCACGAGGGTGAGTGTCTGGCGGTGCTGGGTTGCAACGGTGCCGGCAAGACCACGCTGATACGTGTGCTGGCGGGGCTGCTTCGCGGTAAAGGCACCGTGCGGCTGGACGGCAAAGCGTTGGATGCGTTGCCGCCTTATGAGCGTAGCGCGCTGATCGGCTATGTGGCGCAGAGTCTCGCGCACGGTAACGTGCGGTTGACCGTGTTCGAATTACTGCTGCTGGTGCAGAATGGCCATCAACGCGGCGCGTTCGGGCATCACACGCTCGCGACGCCGCCGTTGCACCTGGAGCGGGCCGAGCGGATGCTGACCGAGCTGAAATTGAGCGCATTGGCCGATGCGTGCCCGGACGAATTGTCCGGTGGCCAACGCCAGATGGTCGCGCTGGCGCTGGCGCTGGTCCGGCAGCCACGGTTATTGTTGCTCGACGAGCCGACATCGGCACTCGACTTGAATAATCAACTCCATCTGCTCGAATACGTGCGGGACTATACGCGCGAACACCGGATCGTCACCCTGATGATTTTGCATGACCTGAATCAGGCAAGCCGGTATGCCGATCGTGTGATGCTGATGGACCAGGGGCGGATCGCGGCGCTGGGCAGCACCGCGGACACGCTGACCGAGTCGGCGCTACGCGAGGTATATGGCGTCGAGTGTGAAGTCATTGACCTCTCGAATGCCGAGCGGGCCATTTATCCGTTGCACCGCATCGAGAAGCCACGCGGACGTTTGTCGGCGTAAGGTCTGGCGGGAACAGCCGGGCAAGGCGGGCACCCTGCCCATTTTCCTTTTCCGCCACGCCCGCGCTCGGCATGCCACGCGTAGGCGGCACGCCAATTTAAATCGCTTGCTATTAAATAGTTCGCGATGTAAATTGTGTTCATGGACAAGCACACGCCCGATTCTCTGCTTCAACCGGTCGACTCGCCGCGCATCGATAGTCTTTTATGCTTTGCGCTCTATTCGACCGGCTTGGCAATGAACAAGGTCTATCGTCGCCTATTGAAGCCGCTCGACGTGACCTACCCCCAATATCTGGTACTGCTGGTGTTGTGGGAGCATGAGCGGTTGACGGTCTCGGAGATCGGCCATTATTTGTCGTTGGATTCGGCCACACTGACGCCGTTGTTGAAGCGACTGGCCACGGCGGATTTTGTCGTGCGCACGCGCTCACGAGAGGATGAGCGCCAGGTAGAGGTTTCGTTGACGGAGAAAGGAAAAGCCCTCCAATCGATGGCCCCTGAAATTCAACGAGCGGTCGCCGACGCGACCCAGTGCTCCAGTAGCGAACTTGACGCGTTGCGCCGTAAGTTGGCGACGCTCCAGGCGCGCTTGTTGGAACGTATTTGAGTGAGCGCAATAGCGGCGCGGCGAGGGCATACGGAGGCGATGATGCCGGCAGTCGCGCGGTAGCAGGGTTGACGGGTAGGGTAGGGGGCCGTAGACGCGGTGGGAAAGGGAAGTATCGAAGTAACGTCAGTAGATGCACCGGAAAAGCGGGCGTAATCAGCGCTCGCAGAAGCAGCGGCAGTGGGCAGTAAGCAGGGGGGCAGTAAGCAGTGGAGAGTAAGCAGTGGAGAGTAAGCAGCCGCCAAGCATTTCGGCATGAAAGATGCGACCGTTGTCTGCATATGGAACGATCAACTTCGCTCATTTAAATAGTGTGCGATTTAATCGATACCTATATTTAATCCATCGTTTGATCCTTTAAGGAACGCACCATGAACACCGACAATGCAAGCAATGTGGATCGCCGCACCGAGCAAAGCAGCACGGTTCTGTCGTCGTCACGCCGGCGCGCCTTATTCAGCGGCGCCGGGGCAGCGATGGCCGCTGTCGCCGCCGTGGGCG
>CAWUJR010000543.1:0-2975 GCA_963922375.1 uncultured Robbsia sp. | reverse complement strand
ATCGGCCCCCACTGCGGCCGCCGCCGTCGACAGCACGCTGGCAACACCACTCGCCACTTTCGCAGCGATACCCGGCTCGGCCGTCTTCGCCGCAATACCGGTATTTGCCTGCTTGGCAGCCTGCGTCATGTTTTCACCCGCCCCGAAGGCGGCATTCTTTTCGATACTCATCGCATTGCCCGTCTCATTGACGTCGCTTAGTGTTGCCGCCATTTCACCGCCCACGCCTTCATCTCGAATTTCAGGCAAACCAGTAAGCATGTAGTGTCACCCCCTCGTCCACGGCGAGTCGCGAAATCGCGTTGCGCTCAGGCAAAGCCGCCGCAGCATCCAGTACTGCGCGCTTCTTCTCGCCACCGATTTGTAAGAATAATGTGCCGATACGCTTCAATGCATCCAGCGACCAACTGACCCGCGCATGCGGCGCGTTGCCAGGATGGACCAGCACGAAGCGATCGGTTGTCGTTGTCGCCAACTCCCATTCGGGCGCATCGGCGAAGATGGAAGCCGTATGGCCGTCCTCACCCATTCCCAATACTGCCACGTCCGGCACCGCCGGCGTGTCTGCCCGGTTCAATGCCGCCACAGCGGCCTGCGGATGCTGTGCCGTGTCGACCAGCGGCACAAACCGCGCGGCGGCAGCGGCACCGTGCAACAACGTCGTGCGCACCATGCTCGCATTGCTGTCCGCATGGTCTTCCGGCACCCAGCGATCGTCCACCAGCGTCAAATCGATGCGTGCCCAGTCCAGCGACACGCGCGACAGATGCTCGAAAAACGCGACCGGGCTTTTGCCGCCCGATACGGCCAACGTCGCCCGACCCTGCGGGCCGCGCTCGGTCAATACCGCCCGCAAGGCCTTGGCAACGGCTTGCGAGAGCGCTTCAGCTTGCGTTTGCGCGTCATTGAAGCTGTTGAATTCGATCATGTCGGGTGCTTTTCCTTAATTTTCTTCTTCGAACCAGTAAGTACCGTCGTGCGCCAACATCGCGCTCGCCGCCGGCGGTCCCCAGGTACCGGCCGCATAGGCTTTCGGCGTTTTGCCCGGTTTCGCCCATTCGTCCAGAATCGGTTCCACATACCGCCATGCCGCCTCCTGCTCGTCGCGCCGCACGAACAATGCGAGGCGCCCATGAATCACCTCGAGCAGCAAGCGCTCATATCCTTCCATCCGGTTCTCTTTGAAGAACTGGTCGAAGTCGAGATCCATATAGACGCTCTGCACCTGCATGCCCTCGCCCGGCTGCTTCGCGAGGCAATACAGACGAATCGACTCGTGCGGTTGCAGTCGGATCACCAGACGGTTCACGCCGGCCCGCAGCGCGCCCGCGCCCAATGCCGAATGCGGCACCGCACGGAAGTTGACAACGATCTCGGCTGTGCGGTCTGCCAGTCGCTTACCGGTACGCAGGAAGAACGGTACGCCCGCCCAACGCCAGTTCTCGATTTCCACCTTCAATGCCACGAAGGTTTCGGTCTGGCTATCCGGCTTCACGCCCTTTTCCGTCTTGTACGCCGGCACCGACTCGCCTCGGATGACCCCTTGCGCGTATTGCCCACGCACCGCGACCTTCGATACATCGGCGGGCGCCAACGGCTTCAGTGCACGGAGCACGCGCAGCTTCTCGTCGCGAACGCTGTCGGTATCCAGCGCATGCGGCGGTTCCATGGCGACGATGGCCAGCAGTTGCAGCAAATGGTTCTGTACCATGTCCCGCAACGCGCCTACCCCGTCATAGAAGTCGCCACGCGCTTCCACGCCGAGTTGTTCGGCGATCGTGATCTGGATACTCTCCACCCACTCACGACGCCACAGCGGTTCGAACAACACATTGCCAAAGCGTAGCGCCAGCAGATTCTGCACCGGCTCCTTGCCCAGGTAATGGTCGATACGGTAGATCTGCTCTTCCGCGAAGATCTCGCCTACTGCATCGTTGATCGCGTTGGACGAGGCCAGGTCGTAACCCAGCGGCTTCTCCAGCACGATCCGCGCGTCGTCGTTCAGATTATGTTCCGCCAACGACTGGCAGATCGGTACGAATAGAGACGGAACGGTGGCCAAATAAAAGATACGTGTGCCGTTGCACGCTTCCAGCGCCTGCTTCAGTGCGCCGAAGTCCTCTTTCTTGCTAGCGTCCAGCTTGATGTAAGTGATGCGCTCAAGAAAGCCCTTCCAGTTTTCTTCGTCGAGGTTGTCCTTCGGCACCTTCGGCTTGACGCTTTCTTCGACCCATTTCAGATAGGCCGGCAGATCGGGTTCTCGGCGCGCGACCGCCAGGATCTTGCCGCCGGCATCGATCAACTTGTCACGATGCGCTTGATACAACGCGGGCAGAATCTTGCGCATTGCAAGATCGCCGGTACCGCCAAATAGCACGAACGTAAAGGTGTGCTCTTCCTGCTTGCCGTTCTGTTTGTCTGTCTTATTGTCGCTCTGCATGACTGCGTCGCCCTTGAGTGGGTTGGAATAAAGCGCCTTTTCGCAGTTTACCGACAAAACGCAGAATGTGGCTGAGCCAGCAGGGGAAATCGAAATGACCGTTATCACCGGCGCCCTGCCGTCGCGCGCCGCGCGTGCGGGTCGGCATGGTCGTATCGCGCATCGTATGCACCGCCAGCAAAGGTGTTGCGACGATCGACGCGCACCATGACGGCGGAGCGCCGCCGATGTCGGCGCGGCGATCGCGCCGTACAGGAAGAGGGTTAACCCCTAGGTAACACACGCAAAAGTAAGCGCGAAATCACGGCCTTGAGCACGCCATCAAGCAGGCCCTAAGCAGGTCGACATCCGCCTATTGCAGATGACGTGGTGGCCGGCTATGCCAACGGATCAGCAGCGTGCGTCCGACAAACGCGCAGAGGCCGCAGAAGACGATCACTTCGCCGAGTGCGCTTGGCGTGCCATGGGACAGCACCCCCACCGCCGCACCGGCCGCTGCACCGAGCGCGAACTGCACGGCACCGAACAATGCCGC
>CAWUJR010000542.1:0-2977 GCA_963922375.1 uncultured Robbsia sp. | reverse complement strand
CTCAGCGGTCGGCTCGATGAACTCGATCCCGGCTTTGCGCACTTGATCAGGCGCTCCGCGGATTACGATCTGGCCGCTTATTTGCAGGCAGTGCAGCAGCGTGCAGCGTTTGCCAACCAGGTTCATCGGCTGTTCGAGGATGTCGATCTGCTGATCACCCCCACCGTGCCGATATTTCCGTTCGATGCGGATCGGACCTCCCCCGCCGAATGGGAACGCGGGATAGACGTCGGTGCTGCCGACGAAGCGGCGCGCGACAGCGCTGTCGCCTGGGCGCGTTGGACGCCCTTCACCTACCCGTTCAATCTGTCGGGCAATCCCGCTGCAACGGTGCCATGCGGCAGCAATGCACATGGTCTGCCCATCGGCATGCAAGTGGTCGGCCCGCGTTTCGCCGATGGCGATGTACTGCAATTCTGCGCAGCGATCGAAGCACTGATTCCATGGGATCAACGCACACCGCCGATGCTGGCGGGGGGCTGAACGAAGATCATGCTGAATCAGCCCCGACTAGACGAAATACTGCGCTTGCTCAGCCAGCAACAACGTATCAAATCGATCGACTTGGCCACGTCGTTCGATGTCTCGGAAGAAACGATTCGTCGCGACTTCAAATATCTGGAGGGCCTGGGCAAGTTGCGCCGGATACACGGCGGCGCGATCCTGCCACGACTGAACGAAGAGCAGCCGTTGCAGGTTCGGCATCGTATCAAGACGCAAGCAAAGCTGAAACTGGCGGTGCGCGCGGCGCGACTCGTGCAGGACGGCATGGCGCTTTTTCTGGACACCGGCACGACAACGTTGGCAATGGCCCATCAGCTGACATCGTTCAGAAAACTGAAGGTCGTGACGAACTCGCTGGACATCGCGATGCTATTGACCCATCAGAGCGAAAACGCAGTCTTGCTCACGCCGGGCGATGTGCGCCGCAACGACAACGCGCTGATCGGCCCCCATACGCTCGAATTCGCCCGGCAGTTTCACTACGACATCGCTTTCATGGGCATCGGCGGCGTGGATGTGGATCTGGGCTTCATGGACTACGAAGAACCCGAGGCACTGCTGCGCCGGACACTTGCACGCCATAGCGTCAACAGCGTCATCCTGGCGGATGACGGCAAATTCGGGCACCGCACATTCGTCAATACATTGCCGTTTGACGCCGTCACCACGCTGGTCACCAATCGCCCGCTCGATGCGGAATTCACGGCCCGTCTTGAGGAAGATCATGTCGACATACTCCATCCCTGACTTGCCCGCTCTATCGGATGGCGCTTTCGCCGACTTCCGCGCCCTGTTCGCGGAGACGTCGCGCATCGGTGCCACTGCCGCCGGAGGACTACACCGGTTGGCCGCGTCGAAAGAAGACGGCGATGTGCGTGATCTACTTTGCGCGTGGCTGCAGGTCCGCGGCTTCGAAGTACGAGTCGATGGGATCGGCAATATCTTTGGTTTGCTGACCTTCGATCCCGCCGCCCCCTATGTGCTGTGCGGCTCGCACCTGGACAGCCAACCCAGCGCCGGTCGTTTCGACGGCGTCTATGGCGTCCTCTCGGCGGCCGTTTGTGCCGCCAATCTCGCGATCGATTACAAGGATAAGGTGGCACGGGGCAAAACACCGCCGCGCAATCTCTGTATCGTGAATTGGACCAATGAGGAAGGCGCACGTTTTCAGCCCAGCCTGACCGGCAGCAGTGTCTTTACCGGTGCGATGACATTGGAGAAGGCATTGGGCTGCGAAGATGCGCAAGGTATGTCACTTGGCGATGCATTGACGCAGATCGGCTATCGCGGCAGCGACGTTCCACCGATTGATATCGCCGCCTATCTCGAGATCCATGTCGAACAGGGACGTGGGCTCGAACAACAGGACTTGGCCATTGGTATCGTGCGTGAAACCTGGGCGGCGCTGAAGTGGCGCGTCGCGTTCGAGGGCGAACAGAATCATACCGGTCCTACCCCGATGGCTGACCGCCGCGACGCGTTGCTCGCCGCGGCACACGCGATTATTGCGGTTCGCGAGGAAGCGCAAAAGCACGGTCTGGACATGCACAGTTCGGTCGGCAAACTCGACATCTATCCCAATTCGCCCAATGTCGTTCCGTCGCGCACAACGATGCTGGTCGAATTCCGCTCGCGTGACGTCGAACGGCTGCAACAGGCAGCGGAACGGTTCCAGCAATCGCTGCAGCACATTGCAACGCAGACCGGCACGCGATTTCACATCGAAGACAAGCAGCTTCGTTCACCGCTGCAACTCCATGGCGACTTGTCGGATCTGGCGTTCGATACAGCGCGTGCGCTTGGGCTGCCAGTGGGCGACAGCGTCACCGTCGCCGGGCACGACGCCATCAGTATGAGCCGCCACTACCCGACCTGTCTCGTGTTCATTCCCAGCCGCAACGGGTTGTCGCATAACGAGGCCGAATACACCGCCGATGCAGATCTTGCAAACGGTCTGCGGCTACTGCACGCGTTGCTACATCGCACCTGTCATGCCGATCTTTCCGCTGACACCGCATCGCTGAGCACGGCGCGTTCATCAACGCGACCCGCAACGACGCAGGCAACCTCGACGGCCAACGAAGGCGGCGCACGATGAACGCCGACCGGACCACACCGGAAGCGCAGCGGCTCGTGGCTGCGCTGGAGGCTGCCGACTTTGATCTCCCTGTCGCGTTGACCGTGGGCACAGCGGCGGTGGCGTCGCCATCGCGGCTCGCGACCGAGTGGGCCGGGTTCCATGTGCATACGACGTCAGCACCAGGCTCATCGCCATCGCAAGCGTACTACGCGAAAGTACTGTACGACGATATGCGTGACGTGATCGATGTGGCAACAAGTGCAGCGGCCAGTCGTGCCGCAGCGCACGCGCATGTCGCGCCCGCGCTCGTCATGGTAGATGTCGCACGCGGAGTACTGCTGTTCAACGCGCTTGCGTCACCGGACTGGCGCCCCGCGCGCGTCGACGACCTGG
>CAWUJR010000541.1:0-2982 GCA_963922375.1 uncultured Robbsia sp. | reverse complement strand
CCCGCCCCTCCGCGCGCTCGGCCGATACGGCCCCGGCATGCAGTCGTTTGTCTTGGTGCCGGACGGCCCATCCCAGTTGCGCTTGCAGCAGCCCCAACAGTAATACGACGATGCCGACGATCACGCCGATCGACTGCAACGGCCCCGTCAATTCCGGTTGGTTGAACACGATCTGCCACACCAGCAGGAAGATGCCGGCCACCGACAAGGTTCGGCCGGTGATGCGCGCGACCTGTGCGCTCAGCGCGCCGTTGAGGGACGCATTCGCCAATAACCAGGCAAACCCCAGCAGAAACACGCCGAGGAGTTGCCCGATCAGGACCGGCGAACTGGCAAAGCTGGCGACCGGCGGATAAGCCCGCAACCAAGGCGTGAATAAGAAGAAAACCCCGAACAGCAGGACGATCACCGCGTCGATCGCGAGTAACGCTCGCAGCAGGGGCTTCATCGCTTACTCCGCTTGGTAGTTGGGTGCTTCCTTCGTGATCTGCACGTCATGGACGTGCGATTCGCGCATACCCGCTGCGGTGATCTGGACGAATTCCGCCTTGTCATGCAATTCGTCGATCGTGCGGCAACCGCAATAACCCATGCTGGAACGAATACCGCCGGTCATCTGGAACAAAATCGCATTGACCGAACCCTTGTAGGCGACACGCCCTTCGATCCCTTCCGGTACCAGCTTTTCGATGTTCGCGGAGCTGTCCTGGAAGTAGCGATCCGCCGCGCCGTCCTTCATCGCGCCGACCGAACCCATGCCACGGTACGACTTGAACGAACGCCCTTGATACAGGAACACTTCGCCCGGCGCCTCTTCGGTACCGGCAAACACGCCGCCCATCATCACGCAGTGCGCGCCGGCCGCCAGTG
This sequence comes from uncultured Robbsia sp., assembly GCA_963922375.1. Lineage (GTDB taxonomy): Bacteria > Pseudomonadota > Gammaproteobacteria > Burkholderiales > Burkholderiaceae > Robbsia. The sequence goes on along the minus strand of CAWUJR010000541.1, from coordinate 2,112 downwards.
CCTTCGATACATCGCCCGAATAGCGCACGCCACCGTCGGCGACCAGCGGTACGCCGGTGCCCTTCAACGCGGCGGACACATTGGCAATCGCGGTGATCTGCGGCACGCCCACACCCGCGACGATACGCGTTGTGCAGATCGACCCCGGACCGATACCGACCTTGACGCCATCCGCGCCGTACTCGACCAATGCACGCGCAGCTTCCGCGGTGGCGATATTGCCGCCAATCACTTCGACCTGCGGGTAGGTGCGCTTGACCCAGCGCACACGTTCCAGCACGCCTTGGCTATGACCATGCGCGGTGTCGACGATGATCACGTCGACACCGGCCTTGACCAAGTGATCGATCCGCTCGTCGCTGTCGGCCCCCACGCCGACGGCCGCACCCACACGCAACTTGCCCTGGTCATCCTTGCTGGCGACCGGATGCTCGGTGGCTTTCAGGATGTCCTTGACCGTCATCAGACCACGCAATTCGAATGCGTCGTTGACGACCAGGACGCGCTCCAGACGATGCTGATGCATCAATTCTTTCGCATCGCCGAGCGGTGCGCCTTCCTTGACGGTGATCAACTTCTCGCGCGGCGTCATGATCGTGCGGACTTCGACATCGAGACGCGATTCGAACCGCAAGTCGCGGTTGGTCACGATGCCGATGACTTTCGGACCTTCGACGACCGGGAAACCGGAGATGCCGTGCAGACGCGACAATTCGAGCACATCCCGCACGCGCATGTCGCCGGTCACGGTGATCGGGTCGCGGACCACGCCAGATTCGTAGCGCTTCACGCGCGACACTTCGCGTGCTTGTTCGACCGCGCTCAAATTCTTGTGCACGATCCCGATACCGCCGGCCTGTGCCATCGCAATGGCCAAGCGGGCTTCGGTCACCGTATCCATCGCCGCCGAGACGAGCGGGATGTTCAGGGAGATCTTCCGAGTAAGTTGGGTTTTGAGATCCGTTTCGCGCGGCAGCACGTTGGAGAACGCCGGCACGAGGAGCACATCATCGAACGTGAGTGCGGTTTGGATTAGACGCATGACGAATCCTATAGGCGCAAAAGCAGATTATACGCGAGTCGCCCACTTCACGATAGCCTGGTTTGCCATGGATCCGATGCGCCATGGTATGCTCGAAGCCCCGTTTTTTTGGCAAGGCAAGGAGTCGGCGATGCGCCGTGGTATTTCTTATGGCGTCATGGCAGGCGCGTTATGGGGCGCGATCTTTTTGGCACCGGCGCTGATCCCCGACTTCTCTGATGTCGAAACCAGCGCCGGGCGCTATAGCGCTTACGGCGTGGTGTCGCTGCTCGCCGCGCTCCCGTCCGCGCGGCCCTTGCTCCGTGAGCTTACGTGGAACGACGTGCTCGCGCTGGGCAAATTGGCGCTGATCGGCAACTTGCTGTATTACCTGCTGCTGTGCGCGGGGGTACGGCATGTGGGTATCGCCGCCACATCCCTGATCATCGGCACGCTGCCGGTGACCATCACCCTGTTCGGCGCACAGGAACACGGCGCGCTCCCGCTGCGGCGACTCGCGCTGCCGCTGCTGATCGTGTTGGCCGGGATCGTCTGCATCAATATCGATGTGTTTTCCGCCGCGACTTCCCGTCCCTGGCTCGATCGCCTTCTCGGCGTGGCCGCCTCCGTGGGCGCACTGATCGCCTGGACGTGGTACGCACTCGCCAACACCCGGGCGCTGCATGCGCGCCCGCGCTTCTCAGGGAACGAGTGGTCGTTGCTCTGGGGCATCGTCAGCGGCGTGCTGGGCGCGATGGTCTGGTTGGTCATCGCCTGTCTGCCGCACGCGTGGCGCGTCGGCCTTGGCATCCATGCGCAACCCACCGGACGCTGGGAAGTGTTCTGGATGGTCAATATCGCGCTGGCGATCGGCGGATCGCTACTCGGCAATGCGCTATGGAATGCCGCCAGCCGTCGTCTACCGATGACGCTGATGGGGCAGATGATCGTTTTCGAGACGCTGTTCGCGCTGCTGTACGGCTTTGTCTATGCCGCCCGTCTGCCGACCGCCTGGGAGGCTGCCGCGATCGTGTTGCTGGTGACGGGCGTGGTCTGGTCTGTACGACTGCACGCGAACGACGGACCGCCCA
>CAWUJR010000540.1:0-2985 GCA_963922375.1 uncultured Robbsia sp. | reverse complement strand
GGGCCGGGCTCCCTGATCCGAACCGTCACCCTGCGTGCGGCGCGCGACGCGCACGGGTTCGGTTTGTGCCCACCCGGATGACACCGTCGCGCCACATAGCAGCAACGCCAGCAATGGCAAACGCAGCAAACGCAGCAAATGCGCCCAGAACGCCGATCCCGGCTTTTGCCCGATGGACGGCATTACCAATCCTCCCGGACCGCGCGTACCGCGTCGATCGACACGGCCCGACGCCCGGCGACGATGGCCGTCAGCGTCGACGACAACAGCATGGTCAGCGCAACGGCACCCAGCATAGGCCAGGGAATATGCAGAGACATTGTCCAGTGAAACGACTGAGGGTTGATGACGAACACGAGTATCAGGCTGACCGCAAAGCCGAGGACGCCACCCAGGCCGATGCCCAGTAGCGTAAGGCAACCGCCTTCGGTCGCAAGCAGCGTCAGGATCTGGCGTCGGGTCACGCCGACGTGTCGCAGCATGCCGAATTCGCGGGTTCGCGCGAGGGCTTGTGCGGAGAAAGTGGCGGCGACGCCGAACAAGCCGATGACGATGGCCACGCCTTCCAGCAGATAAGTGACAGCGAAGCTGCGATCGAAGATCGTCAGGGTCCGCGCGCGGATTTCTCCCGGCTGTGAGAAGTGCAGCATGCTGCCGAACGGCAGAGCTCGCATCCTGGCGATAACGGTATCAGGTGTGCTGCCGGGGGCAACATCGATGGCGATCTCGGTGACCGTGTCGTCGTGCGTCAATCGACGGTAATCCTGCAGGCGCATCTGAATCGCACCGGTCTGCCGGACGTAGTCGCGCCAGATGCCTGCCACGACAAAGCATGATGCCGAAGCGATCGGCAACGGTAATCGCATGCCCAGACGATAACCATACAGATCGATCATGGCTTCCGACACCCAGATCGGTATCTCGCCGGGATGCAGCGCTGCGCTTGGCAAGAAACGTCCTGTCATCTGCATCTGTTGGCCTGGATCGTCGGTATCGATCGGCCGCGCGAGTATCGCAACATCCGGTTGCCGAACATCCAGTGTGAGTGCCGAGACGCGAGTGAATGCCGCGTGCCGTACCTCGGGGAGGGCCGAAAGGCGCGCCTGGTCTTCGGGTCCGATGCCGGCGGTGTCGCCATTTGTCGACACGCTGACGTAGAGGTCGGCGGACAGCAGATGCGTCAACCAGTCTTCGACCGACACCCGAAAGCTCGCGACCATCACCGCCATCGCGACAATCAACGCAAAACTACAGAGGACGCCCCCCATCGCAATGGATGCTTGCCCCGGTGCATTGGCAAGCCGCGCCAGTGCGAGCGCCGTCACCGTCCGCCTCGTCCGACTGTTTGCATACCGCTGTGCATCGCGACCGACGTTGCCGCTTTGTGCATCTTCCACGGTTCGACGATCCCGACGCTGGCCGGGATACGCATCATGACGCCGCGACAAGACGGTGAAAATCCGCCTGGTAAGGCGGGGCATCAATGCAATCCCGCCGACCAGCAGCAATGCGACGGCCGCATAGCCGGCGATAGGAATACCGAACAGCGGCGGTACTTGCGACAACGCACCGGCGAGCAACACGCAAACGATCCCGGGCCAAGGGGGCGACAGCCGATTCAATGCGGGCTCTTCGCTGCCCGCCTTCAATGCGCCTGCAGGGTGCGCGCGGGCCGCTTCGAGTGCAGGCGCTACGCTGCCAAGCATTGCCACACCGATCCCGAGCAGCAAAAAAAGGAGACTGGCGAGCGGTTCGACATGAACGGTAGGGCGGACACCCGTGAAATAACCGCCGCCGAGGTCGCTCCCGAACGACCGAAGGGCGGCCCATGCCAGCGAATAACCGATCATCAGTCCGGCCGTCGCCCCGACAATGCCCAACATAAGCCCCTCCCATAACACGTGCCGAAGCAATTGCGTTCGGGTCCAGCCCAGCACTCGCAGCAACGCGAACTGCGAGCGGCGTTGAATCACACTGGCGGCCTGCGTCGAGAGCACCAGGAACGCCCCGGTGAAGAGTGCCACCAGCGCCAGCACATCCATATTGACCCGATACGCCCGGGACAGCCGATCGGTGCGGCTATCCTGGTCGGGCGGTTGTTCGATCAATAGTCGATCGCTGACATGACGACGGAACGTCGCGACATCGGCGCCGGGGAGGAGCTTGATATCGATGCGCGTCAATCGGCCCAGCATGCCAAATCGCCATTGCGCCGTGGCAATATCCATCACCGCCAGACGTTGCCCTGGCCGCGAGCGTAGCAATGCGCCCGCCACACGAAACGACACGGTGTGCGTGCCGACGAGCAATGGCAATCGATCTCCGGTACCCACGCCAAGCCAGTGTTGCGCCGCCGTCGACAGAAAGATCGTATCGTCGCCGATCGTGTCCAGTGCATGCGCGGGATCGGGCACGCCGAGCAAGTCGGGCGTGACGCGACTGGCTTGAAACACATCGCTTGCGATGATTTTCAGCGACGCATCGCGGTGCGGCAGCGACGCGTTGAACTCCAGCACCGGACTGGCTACGGCGACATCGGGTAATGCGGCGATGCGCGGATACCAACGTTCGTCAATGCTCGTCTGCGCGCCCCTCACTTGCAGATCCGCTTGTCCCGACAAGCTGCGCGCGGCGGCCGAGAATTCGCCATAGGCGGCGCTATTGATCAACTGAACCGCGAACCCCAGCGCGACACCCAGTGCAATGGTCAGCACCGCCATCCCGGTACGGGCCGGGTGGCTGCGCCATTCAGCAAGCCACAGGTAACGGCTCAGCAAGCCGCCTCCGGAATGCTGGCGTGCAGTCCTCCCTGTGTCAGAATCAGGATCCGGTCTGCACGGTCGGCGGCAGCGCGCGAATGCGTGACCATGATCGCGGTCGCCCGATGCGCCTGGATCTGCGCATGCAGCACGTCGAGGATGCTATGCGCGGTCTCCGGATCGAGATTGCCGGTCGGCTCGTCGGCCAGGATCAGCGCGGGCCGAT
>CAWUJR010000539.1:0-2996 GCA_963922375.1 uncultured Robbsia sp. | reverse complement strand
GTCGAGCCCGTAACGCCGATAGGTGTCGCGTGCGGCCGCGTCATTGATATGCGCGACAAAGCGCTGCGCCTCATCGGGATGCGCGGCATCGGCAAAGCAGGCCACCGAGAACGCGAGCGCATGTTGCGCGCCGGGCGGGAATGGCCCGACAATCTCGATACCGTCCACGGTCAATAATTCGCTGATTTGTTGAATGGCCAGATCCGCTTCTCCGGTCAGCAGCTTTTCGGCCGCCAAACCGTCCTTGATTACGGTCGCGCGAGCGTTGATGTCGTCGGCGATACCCCACTGAGCGATAAGCTTGCTGAAGTAGATGCCGCTTGCGCCGCCGTTCGAATAGGCAACAGACCGCGCGTTCAGCAACGCTTCGCGAAAGCGATCAGCGTCCTGAATCGATGGGTGCACATCGCCGCGCTTGACCGCCACGCCCAGGTTCGAGCGCAGTAGTTCGATCCGCGTGGCGGGATCCACTACGCCTCTTTCGACGAGCCCGTCCATGGCCTCGCGGGTGACGAGCAATGCATCGGCCCGCTTTCCGGCGTCGATTTCCTGCAGCAGGACGGATGTCGGGGCCCATTGGATGCTGACCTTCCCACCCGATTGCTCGAAACGCGGTATCACGTCGGCGGCAAACGGCGTCTGCACGACAAAACCGGACATCAACTGCACCGGGTGCTGCGATGAGGCGTGAGCCATAAACGTTCCTTCTACGATGAAATTCCAGGGCGTGCTAGGTTTCAACACACGCGGTCAGTACACGCGGTCAACCCACTCGGCGGACATGATCGGGCGTCAACTCATTCAGTCGCCGCACACCCAGCAGCGCCATGTCTCGGTCGATTTCATCCGCCAGCACCTTGATCGCATGCATCACGCCGTCGACACCGCCCAACGCCGCGCCGTACAGAAACGGGCGGCCGACGAACACGAAATCGGCGCCCAGCGCCATCGCCTTCATGACATCGGTACCGCGACGGATGCCGCTGTCGATCATGACCTTCATGTCTTTCTTGAAGGACACCACTTCCTCCAGCGTTTCGAGGGGCGCAATCGCGTAGTCGAGCTGCCGACCGCCGTGATTGGACAAGATAACGCCATCCGCGCCACACGACTGAGCAATACGCACATCGGCTGGCGTCATCAACCCCTTGACGACCAGATTACCTTTCCAGCGTTTGCGTATCGCTTCGACGTGACGCCAGGCCAGTTCATCACGCTGATTGGTATTGCGCACTTTCTTCGACATCATCGGCGGCCCGCGCTCGGCGTCGGTATTCTCAAAGTGCGGTGCGCCGTGCTTCAAAAACGTCTGCGCCACGGTGCCAAGCAACCAGCGCGGATGCCACGCGCTTTGCCACATCACTTTCGGCGACATCTTGATCGGCATACTGAAGCCGCTGCGGGTGTTGTGCTCGCGGTTGCCGAGCATCGGCGTATCGCCGGTCACGACCAGCGTCTCGTACCCTGCTCGCTCCACCCGGTCGACCAGACGATCGATCCGCGGTTGATCCCCTGCCAAGTAGGCCTGGAACCAGGCATGCGGATTCTCGGCGATGACATCCTCCAACGAAATCAGCGCGGACGCGCTCAGAATCATCGGGATGTCGCGGCGTCTGGCCGCTTCAGCAAACCGCAAGTCACCGCGGTATGCGACAAAGGCCGACCCGCCGAGCGGCGGAATGCCAAACGGATTCGCGTACCGATGCCCGAACAAGGTGACACCCTGATCCCGGTTCGACACGTCCACGAACATGCGCGGCAGGAACGCATAACGCGCATAGGCATCCCGCGCGGTATGCACGGAGGTCTGCGTTTCCACCCCCCCTGCCACGTATTGGAAGATCATCGGCGGCAGAACACGTTGGGCATGACGCTCGAAGTCGTCCAGCGCAAGAAGGTCGCGAAACGCGCGCGGCACCGGTGTGGTCAGCGCTCGACTGCCCGTTCGCGGCAATTCTGCCGTGTCGTTCGTGATACCGTCTATCGTTGCGTTCTTCATAGCCAGCGTTCCTAGTGCTGCCCGACCGATACGGTCAGGACAGTTGCCTCAATTTGTAATCGATTACATGATTTAGTGTATTATGCCCTTAACGCATTCGTCAATGCCGCGATCGTGTGGACTGGCGGTAACAGATCAGCAGGACTGGATTCGAACGGTATTTGCGGTCTGGCGAACGGTGCAGGAATGTAACCGATATCATATTTCGGAGTCGGTCGATTGAAACGACCGACTTCTACATAGGAGCGCGGCACGAGCCGTCAGCAGCGTTATGGCAGAAACCTTCGTCTTTGTTTCCAATGCACAGGATGGCGATATCCGCGGCTACCGGCTCGATCGCGCCAAGAAAACGCTGTCTCCTGTATCGCGGACGACGGCCGCGCCGCTGGTCATGCCGATTGCGATCGATCCAAAGACCGCCACGCTTCATGCGGCCGCCCGTCGTGCGCCTTTTGCGCTGCTGAGTTACCGGATCGATACGGCGTCTGGTCATTTAAGTCCATTGGCAAACACCCCGGTGGCGAACAGTCTCGTGAATCTGAGCGTGGATCCATCCGGCCGCTGGTTGTTGGCAGCGTCGTATAGCGGCAATCTGCTTACCACCTTTTGCATCGCCGAGGACGGGCGCCTGCAACGCGAGCCTGCTGTGACCCTGATCGGCGGACAGAAACCGCACGCCACCGTGTTGGACCGCGGATCCGATCTCATCTTCGTGCCCTATCTCGGCGACGATCTGATTCATGCGTATCGATTCGATGCAACGCAGGGTCAGATAGCGTCTCGCCCGGTGTACACCCTCGATGTGCCGGCCGGCTCCGGCCCCCGACATGCGGTGCTGTCGACGAATGGCCGCTTTCTATACGTGCTCAATGAGCTGCTGGGGACGGTCATCGTGTTCGAAAGAGCGTCGGCGGACACGCCGTTTGTCGAACGCCAGCGTGAATCATCGATACCGTCGGCCGCCGCCATGGTGCCGGGCCGGGCGCGGCCGCCCTCC
>CAWUJR010000538.1:0-2999 GCA_963922375.1 uncultured Robbsia sp. | reverse complement strand
AGCGAGACGATATCGTTACAATCGCAACGCGGTGAGGCCGGTGGAGGGTCGGGCCGCAATGTCGTCGACCTCGGGATTTAACGTGCATCCAGACTCACCAGCCAACCCCTCTTCCACTTTACCTTTCAGCGATATGGACAGCATGCCCTCGCACGACGACCGCGCTGCCGCCCAGGGTGTGCCGATGATTCCCGACCAACGTCGGGAGTTGATCCTGCGGCAGTTACGCCAACACGGCGTATTGAGCGTGCATCAATTGACCGAGATGTTCGGGTGTTCGCACATGACGGTGCGGCGTGACATCTCTGTGCTGGAACAGGAAGGCCGTGCGTATTCGGTGCCGGGTGGCGTACGGATCGCGAGTCAGGTCAGCGCAGAGCCGAGCCACCAGGTGAAGTCGGTGGTCGAGCAGGCGCAGAAGCACGGTATCGCACGAAGCGCAGCAGCGTTGCTGCATGCTGGCATGACGGTCTATCTGGACGCCGGCACGACGACGCTTTCGATCGTGCCTTATCTGGTGGCGCTCGATAACATCACCGTGATCACGAACGACTTCCCCATCGTCGAGGCGCTGGTTGAGGCACCGCATGTGAATGTGATCCATGTGGGAGGCGTGCTGGACCATCCGAATCGCTCCAGCGTCGGTCCGCTAGCGGCGGCGACCCTCCTGCAGTTATCCAGCGATATCGCCTTTATCTCCAGCAGCTCGTGGGATCTGCAACGCGGCTTGACGACGCCTTCAGCGTTAAAGGTCGAAGTCAAGCGCGCCGCCATGCAGTCGGCATCGCGCACGGCGCTGGTCACGACGAGTTCGAAGTATGGAACGTTTGGCACGTACAAAATCGCGCCACTGACAAGTTTCGATCTTGTGATTACGGATTCGGCGTTGCCTGAAGCGGCGGCAAGCCGGCTCCGGGACGCAAGCGTAGAGTTGGTGCTTGCCGATTCGTTGGACCTGTAGGGATGTCCCGATCCAACGGGTCGATGCAAGTCGCGTCTGTGACGTCCGGATCGGTCGCAGCAGTTTATTCAGCCGCTGGCGAGGCGGCAGCCGGCTTCGCGGTTGCACCGTTCGACTCACCGCTTGGCGACGTTGAGGTAGCGGTTGCGGTCGATGCAGTGGCGGCGCTCTTTTCAGTCACCTTCACTCGGCCGACCCAGAGCGTAGCGAACAAGAGTAACGCGAAAGCGAGCCATCCGTTGTATTGATATCCCACCAGTGTGCCGTCGGGGGAGCTATGCAAAAACAGTCCCCCTCCCCACGCGCCGCACCCTACCCCCAATGCCTGCACGGCGCTATTCGTGCTGAGAAATGCGCCGCGATGCATCGGCTCCGGAACCTTCGTCATCAGCGTTTGCAGAGGAATCATCCGTGCGGACACGATGACCATGAAAAACGCCATGCATAGCAGGAGGAAACCGAACGCGAACTGCGGCAGGTGCGTAACCAGCATGACAGGCAATATCGCCAACAACGCGAGCACCCGATAGACCCGATGGCTTCCGTAAGCATCGGTCAGTTTCCCTACCACCCGAGCGGTGACGAAGGTTGCTGCGCCACCGACCATGTAGATCCAGGACAGGTTAGCGGGCGCCACGCCGTGGTTGGCGACCAGCACCGGCGCGATGAACGGGATGACGACCATCTGTGCGGCCATCGAAAAAAACGTCAGCAGGTACGCGGTTGCATGGCGCGGGTTGGACATGATGCCCCACAGTGCCGGCAACACTTGTGCGAAAGTGGGTTGGGTTTGACGCAGGTGCTCGCCGAGCAACGGCACGATGTTGAACGCTGCCAGCCATGCGAGCACGGACAGCAGCGTCAGCAGGACGAACGGTGCGAACCAGCCGAAGTGTGCGCCCAGCAGAACGCCTGCCGGCACCCCCGCCACGCTGGCGAGCGAAAACGCCATCATGATCGTTCCGGTTGCCGCGCCCCGACGCATCGGCGGAATGACATCGCCAATGATCGCCATGACGACCGAGCCCAGCACGCCACCGGTGATGCCTGCGAACGCTCGGGCCATCAACAACACCGCAAAGCTCGGCGACAGCGCGCAGGCGAGATTCGACAGCGCAAACAATGCGTAGACGAACAGCAACAACCTGCGCCGGTCGAAACGATCGATATACGTTGCCGCGAAGAGCGCAGACAAGCCCGAGCACCACGAATACGCAGAGACCGCGGTGGCGAAACCGGTCGGGGTGACATGAAAACTGCGCATGATCTGCGCACCCAACGGCATCATGACCATGAAGTCCATGATGATCGTGAATTGGGTCATCGCGAGAAGCGCGAGCAGCAGACGCTCGCTGCGCGCATTCAAACTGTACATGGCTTGCATTCCTTCCGATCAAAGCCGTGCCGACATCCCTGACCGTGTATTTATTTTGGGACGTCGCCTGGGCAAAAAGCCGCGCGCGGTATCGCGGCGCGACTATAACCCGCCATTGTAAGTCCAACGGCAGTGCAGAAGATGGCCCGACGCGCGGCCCGCTTCTCAGATGCTTTCCATGGCGTCCTCATGCCGCTTTTCACCTTGCTTCTCACCTTGCTTCTCACCCTGCTTCGTATCCTATTCCTCGTGGGATCACGCGTGAACGCGGACGTCTTTACGCTGTCGCCTCATCGGCGGTCCAGCCGTCCGGAATGACCGCGATCACATCGATCTCCATTAACCATTCCGGCTGACCCAAGGCCGATACGACCAGCCCTGTGGAAATGGGGTACACCCCTTTCAGCCATTTACCGACAACCTGATAGACCGGCTCACGGTAGCGCGGATCGATCAGATAAGTGGTCGTTTTCACGATATGCGACAGATCGCTGCCCGCCTCTTCCAGCAACTGCTTGACGTTCTTCATCGCCTGTTCGGTTTGCGCACGCGGGTCGCCGAGTCCGATCAGATTGCCATCAAAATCGGTGCCGATCTGGCCTCGCACATAGACCGTATTACCGGCACGCACGGCCTGGCAAAGATCGTTGTCCAGCGACTGGT
>CAWUJR010000537.1:0-3011 GCA_963922375.1 uncultured Robbsia sp. | reverse complement strand
CGAACGCTATCCGGTTCAGCGGTGCGATCGGTGAGCCGGGCGGGATCTTTGGCACGCGCTTGCCGCGTGGCACGCCTGGGCCGCTCCGCTTCAATGGCATGACAGGCGTGGGCGTGGATGCCGCCGGCAACCTCTACGTGTCGAATAACGGCGCGGGTCTACGGCCAGCCAGAGCGAAAGGCACGGTGTTGGAGAGTTATTCGCCGGCATTGCAGACCCGCTGGCGTCGTTACGGCTTGCTTTTCGTCGATGGGGCCGACGTCGATCCCGCTGCGCCAACCACGGTCTACAGCGGGTATGCGCAGTTTGAGATCGGCAGCGAGAAGGATGCGCAAGGACTGTCGCGCGAGGGGAAAGCCGCGAGCGGGGCCGAATCCACCACGAAAGCAGGTGCTGGCGTCGGTGCCCATGCTGGTTCCGGTTCCGGTTCCGATGCCGAGGCGACGAGTGCAACCCGCTCCGCCGCAACGGCGCAACAGAATCGGACCGAGGCCGAGACGTTACCGGTCGACACCTGGCGCTACACCGGCTTTTTGCCGGACCGTTTCAAATATCCCGAGAGCCCGATGTTGCACAGCACGGACCCGGGCGATGCAGAACCCATGGTGCGCCGCATCGATGGCCGTCGCTTTTTGTACAGCACGAATATGTATTCGCAGTTCCTTGCGATTTATCGCTTCGACGATGCGGCAAGCTCGGAAGCGGGCGCACCGTCGCGTGCCGCAGGCGGTGTCATCGCGATCCCTTCCGGCTATCTGGTACGGCAGGCGCCGCAGGACGAGTGGCCCGCTCATCATCCGGATCATGCCTGGCTATGGCGCGATAGCAACGGCGACGGACACTTTGCCGCGAACGAATATACGGTGGATCCGGACGGCGACGACGACTCGACCTGCGCCGGTTGGTGGGTCGATCGCGATGGCGGCATTTGGGAAGCGCGCGGGACCGGGCGGTTGCGGTATCTGCCGCTACTCGGCATCGATAGCCACGGCAACCCGATATATCGTTACTCGGCCGCGCGCGAATTCGCGTTGCCGGCGCCTTTCACACAGGTCAACCGTGTCATCTACGACGCCGCGCACGACAGTCTCTACCTGAGCGGCTATACCGCCGAGGCGCCGTATGCACACGATGCCTGGAAGCAAGCGGGCCGCGTGTTGTCGCGTTACGACGGCTGGCTGAGCGGAAAGCGCAGCCATCGCTATGACATCGATCTGCCCTGGCAGCGCGCGAACGGCGCGGATGCGTCCGCCGATGCCACGAATGCGAGCGGTGAATTGACCGTCTCGACGATGAGCGTTGCGCAAGCACAGGACGCCCTGTTCGCGGTGGAGATGCTATCCGGCACGGTGCACGTGTACGACGCCGCCACGGGGCGCGAGTGGGGGGCAATGACTCCGGGGCCGGAAGTAGGGCGCCACACCGGTTGGGTAGATGTGACGCAAGGCATTAGTGCATTCCGGCAACCGGGCGGCGACTATCTTGTTTTCGTCGAAGAGGATTCGCGCGCGAAGGTGCTGATGTATCGATGGCATCCGTGACGCTGCCGCAGTGGTGCCGTCGCGCCGTGACGCCGTCACGTTTTCGCAAAGCAGGTGCCGTTGCCGTTGCAATCCGGTGCCGTACTGTCACGAAATGAGGGGCCGATTGCCGCCGGGATTGAGTCGATATCGGATCGAGACCGGATCGAGACCGGATCCAAAGCGCGGGGTGGTGAAATTGCCACAATTGCGACGTTGAAAACCGTGTCTTTGCGAAACGTTCGTCACGAATGCGCTGCATCGTACGACGCCGCGCAGATTTCGCGGTCCGTGGAGTGCACAGTAGGCCAACGTTACGGCCCGGTGCAAAGAGAGACATCGAGTCTGAAAGGGTGAGAGCGCATGAATAGTCACGCAATGAAAAAGCAAGCCAGCAATGCAGCCAGCGCAGCCGGCGGCACTAACGACCGTGCCACGTCGTCGGTCGCCGCCACGTCGGCACGGGTTGTCGGCCGTGCGGGGCGGCACACGATGCAGCAAGGCGGCTCAACGCCTGCGATGACCATATCGGTGCTGATTCCAACGTATCGCCGGCCGATGGATTTGCGTCGCTGTCTGGCCGCGCTCGACCGACTCGAACGACGTGCGGACGAAGTCATCGTCATTTGCCGACCCGACGATGCGCCCACTCATGAGGTCATTGCCGCGTATCGCACGGCGTTGCCGCTGAAGGTGGCGCTGGTGAGTGCGACCGGTGTGGTTGCCGCATTGAACACCGGCCTGGATGTATCCACCGGCGATGTGGTCTGCATGACCGACGACGATGCTGCGCCGCATCGCGACTGGCTGGCACGGATCGAACGGCATTATCGTGCGCGGCCCGACCTGGCCGGCGTAGGCGGCAAGGATAACGTGCATGGCCCGTTCGGTGTCATGGTGTCGCCGAAGACGACCGTGGGCATTGTCAGCCTGTTCGGGCGGCTGATCGGCAACCACCATCTCGGTGTCGGTGACGCGCGGCTCGTCGATGTGCTGAAAGGCGTGAATATGAGTTTTCGCGGCGATCTGGTCAGAACGATCCGCTTCGATACGCAGTTGCGCGGCAGCGGCGCACAGGTGCACAACGAGCTTGCCCTGTGCTTGGCGATCCGCCGGCGCGGGATGACGCTGCTGTACGACCCGGCGGTGCAGGTCGAGCATTACCCGGCGCAGCGGTTCGACGAAGACGGACGCAACAACGAAAACCCTTTGGCGATCGCCAATGCGTCGTTCAATTTCTTCCTGATCGCGTTGACGCATTTTACCGGTTGGCGGCGTGCGCTCGTCTGGCAATGGTACCGATGCGTCGGCACGAGCACCGTTCCGGGCTGGCTCCAACTGGCGCTTGGAACACTGCGCGGGCGTTCGTATATGCGGATTCGCTGGAAACACAGCCGGCTGGCGGCAGCCGACGCGTGGCGCGCTGTCGCGACCGACGGCACGGTGGCAAAAGTCGGAAAGGCGACACAACATGTCGGAGCGGTCAGCGCC
>CAWUJR010000536.1:0-3014 GCA_963922375.1 uncultured Robbsia sp. | reverse complement strand
CGGTGCGGCTGCCAGCGATTGCGCCATTGCGGCATCCACATCGGCCGCCGTCGCTTCAACCACATGCCCCACGATGTCGCGATGATCGGCCGGGTTGCGCACTTCCTGTCCCGGACCATCGACATCGCCGCTATCGAGCATCGGAGCGGCGCGCCACGGCGTGCCGACACCATTCAAGAGCGCGGACGACAACGACGCGAGACGATGCTCGTTCGACAGATCGAGCCCCATCGAATTCGGCCGTTCGCTGCCATAGAGCTGACGCGGCAACGGGATTTTTGCGTGCGGTGCGCCCGGCGGCGTAATCTTCAACGCTTCCTCGACCGGGTCGCCGATCAGGTCGTCCACACTCAGCGACTTGTCGGCGATCCGATTGACGAACGAGGTGTTCGCGCCGTTTTCGAGCAGGCGACGCACCAGGTAGGCGAGCAAGGTCTCGTGCGTGCCGACCGGTGCATAGATACGGCACGGACGGTTCAACTTCTCGCGATTCGTGACTTCCTCGTACAGCGGCTCGCCCATGCCGTGCAGGCACTGGAACTCGTACTGTCCGGGGTAATAGTTTTGGCCGGCCAGATGATAGATCGCCGACAGCGTGTGCGCATTGTGCGTCGCGAACTGCGGATAGATCGCATCGGTCGCGCCCAACAGCTTCTTTGCGCAGGCGAGATACGAGACGTCGGTATAGACCTTGCGCGTATAGACCGGATAGCCTTCGAGGCCATCGACCTGCGCACGCTTGATTTCGCTGTCCCAGTACGCACCTTTCACCAGACGGATCATCAGGCGATGCCGGCTGCGACGCGCGAGATCGATGATGTAGTCGAGGACATACGGGCAGCGCTTCTGATACGCCTGCACGACAAAACCAATACCGTTCCAACCGGCCAATGCTTCGTCAAAGCAAAGCGCTTCGAGCAGATCCAGTGAGATTTCGAGGCGATCGGCCTCTTCCGCATCGATGTTCAGACCGATGTCGTAGCGGCGCGCCAGCAACGCGAGCGCCCGCACGCGGGGCAGCAGCTCGCTGGTCATCCGGTCATATTGCGAGCGTGAATAACGCGGATGCAATGCCGAGAGCTTGATCGAGATGCCCGGGCCTTCATAGATGCCTCGGCCATTCGACGCCTTGCCGATCGCGTGGATCGCCTGTTCGTACGACTCGTAATAACGCTGCGCGTCTTCCTCGGTCGTCGCCGCTTCGCCAAGCATGTCATACGAATAGCGGAAACCGCGCGCTTCGAATTTACGGCTGTTTGCCAGTGCTTCGGAAATGGTCTCGCCGGTCACGAACTGCTCGCCCATCAGGCGCATGGCCATATCCACGCCTTTGCGGATCAGCGGCTCGCCGCCCTTGCCGATCATCCGGGTCAGCGCGGCAGACAGACCAGCCTCACTGTTCGTGGCGACCAGCTTGCCGGTCAGCATCAGGCCCCAGGTGGCAGCATTGACGAACATCGACGGCGCATTGCCAACGTGCGACTTCCAATCGCCATGGCTGATCTTGTCGCGGATCAACGCATCGCGCGTCGCACGGTCAGGAATCCGCAGCAACGCTTCGGCCAAACACATCAGCGCGACACCTTCCTGGCTCGACAGCGAGAATTCGTGGATCAGGCCTTCGACGCCGCCTCCGGTCTGCTTGTTGCGCAGCGCTTCGACCAAACGCGCGGCAAGTTTGCGCACGTTTTCCGCGACCGCAGCGGGCAAGCGCGCATGACCGATCAGGAACGGCACGCACTCCGGTTCCGGACGTCGATAGGCGGCCGTGATCGCCGCACGCATCACCGACTGCGGTTGCACGCCCTGCGCGAACTCCATGAAGGGATGATGGGCAACCTCGTCGCCGTGCAATTCGCCGACGCTCGGCTCCAGCGTCTCGACGCCGCCCAACATCGCGCTGAGCTCGGCCGGCAACTGGCCGGCTTCGATACGATCCAGATACGCGAAGATGGCCTGCTTGATCAGCCAGTGCGGCGTGCGTTCGATACGCTGCGCGGCATCTTTCAGACGCGCGCGAAGCGGCTCGTCGACTTTTACGCCAAGGGTGGTGCTCGCCATTTTTTCTTTCCAAGGTGCATGCTCGAGCGGCTGATCGGGACCGCCGGGTCGCGCAGTGCGAGAGATTTTCGCGAATCCTACGCTCACCAAAAAAAAGGTGCAACCGGGTCAAACCTTAGGTTGCACCCTAGTTGGTTGCACCGTTGCTTCGGCGCTGTAAGAAGGCACGCTTGGGATGCGTGATGGCGGCATTGGGGACGTTCACGGCCGCTTCGCAGCACGCGGCCATTGCCGCGCGCGACCGCTCAAATATCGAGCGGATCGATTTCGATCGCCCAGCGCAGCACGCCCGTGCGCGCCATCTCCTTGGATCGCATCGCCGCCTGCCAGGCCTGCATGGCCGCCTGCAATGCCGCACGCGAGGCACTCTCGACCAACAATTGTCCGCGAAACGTATTAGCGATCTTGACCAGCGCCATCGGCACGGGGTCGAAGCGCATCACGCGATCGGCATAAGGAAGCTTGTCGAATGCTTCCGCGGCGTGTTGCAGGAAAGCGATCGCCTGCTCGAGCGTACGCGCCTCTGCGCGCAGCAGCGCCTGATAGATGAACGGCGGCAGATGCGCCTGTCGGCGTTCGTCGAGCGTCGACGCAGCAAAACCCGCGTAGTCCTGTCGCATCAGCGCGTGATACAGCGGGTGGGTCGGGTGACGGGTTTGAATCAGGACCTCGCCCGCTTGTCCGCCCCGGCCGGCACGACCGGCAACCTGCATCAACTGCGCAAACAGCCGCTCGGTGGCCCGAAAATCATGCGAAAACAGGGCCGCGTCGGCATTCAAGACCGCCACCAGGCTGACATTCTGGAAGTCGTGCCCCTTCGCGATCATATGGGTGCCGACCAGGATATCGACTTCGCCTGCATGCACATCGGCAAACAGGGCGGCCGCGCTGCCCTTTTTCCGCGTGCTGTCCGCGTCGATTCGCAAAATGCGCGCGCCGGGCACCAGTGCCGC
>CAWUJR010000535.1:0-3019 GCA_963922375.1 uncultured Robbsia sp. | reverse complement strand
GCGAAGCGCCGGCCGGAATGCGCTGGGAGATAGGAAATGACGGGGCAAATGGCGTGGCAAACGCCGAGCTATCCAGCTCGCCCGCAAGGGGCGCCTCGCGCCCAAAGCCTTGTGCGCCGGAAGGGTCCGACGCCTTCCCCCCGGTCATGTCCGCGCACCGCACCGCATAGCCATCCATCGCGCTGACATCCATGGGCGGGACGTCGATCGGGGACACAATGTCTTCGGCGAGGATGCGACCGTTCGACGCCTCGGTACTGACCGTGTCGGTGCCGACTAACGGCGTGGCGGCGGCCAGCAATGTATCCCGCGCTTGCTGTGTGGATAGCATCATGCTCACGTGCTCAGTTGCCGGTGTGTTCGGCGATGAAAGCCTTTACGGCGGCCACATCGGCCGGCACCACCGTGCAGTGCTGCGGCAGTGCTTCGATGCCGACGAATGCAGCCGGGCGCTCCGGATCGCATTGCAGCGCTTCGCGGATCGTTTCGCTGAATTTCACCGGCTGTGCGGTTTCCAGCACGATCATCGGGATACCGACTTCCAGATGCTGCCGTGCGACATGCACGCCATCGGCGGTGTGTGTATCGATCATCGTCTGATAACGCTGGTGAACGTCACGGATCGTATGCAGCCGGTCCTGGTGGTCACTGCGGCCCGATACGAAGCCAAAATCCGCGATGCGGGCAAACGCGTCGCTCTCGGCGAGACTGAAACCGCCGTGCGCTTCCACGTCATGGAAGAGCGCGCGCAAACGATCGCCGTCGCGATCCAGCAGATCGAACACGAAGCGTTCAAAATTCGACGCTTTTGAAATATCCATGCTGGGGCTGCTGGTCTGGCGGGTTTCGGCCGCCGTGCGGACCCGATAATGACCGGTACGGAAAAACTCGTCGAGCACGTCGTTTTCGTTCGTGGCCACGACCAGGCGCCGGATCGGCAAGCCCATCATCCGCGCGATATGACCTGCGCAGACATTGCCGAAATTGCCGGACGGGACGGTAAACGAGACTTCCGGCAACGTATCGTCCGAACCCTCGGGCGGATAGTCTTTTCCTTCCGTGGCTGCGAAATAGCCTTTGAAATAATAGACGACCTGCGCGACCACGCGCGCCCAATTGATCGAATTGACGGTGCCGATCTGATGACGCGCCTTGAACGCGTGATCGTTCGAGACGGCTTTGACGATGTCCTGGCAGTCGTCGAACACGCCCTCGACCGCCAGATTGAAAATGTGCTCATCGTCCAGACTGAACATTTGCGCACGCTGGAACGGGCTCATCTTGCCGTGCGGAGACAGCATGAAAACGCGCACGCCTTTCTTGCCGAGCATCGCGTATTCGGCGGCACTACCGGTGTCTCCCGAGGTCGCCCCAAGGATATTCAACGACGCACCCTGCTTCGCCAACACATATTCGAACAGGCTGCCGAGCAACTGCATCGCCATGTCTTTGAAGGCGAGCGTCGGGCCGTTCGACAGCTCGAGCAACGATACCGTCGTGCTGCCTGCAGACGCGCCGTCACGGTTCGGCACCGCTTCCTCGCCGAGCGTCTTCAACGGTGTGATATCGCACGCATGCTGTCCATCGCGCAGATTGCAGTAGACCTCTGCGGTGTAGGTGCGCTGCGTCAACGCACGCAAATCATCGGCGGGGATATCGTCGCAGAATAGCGACAACACTTCGAAAGCCAGATCCGCATACGACAGCGTGCGCCAGCGCGCGAGCGCCGTCGCGCTGACCTGTGGATAGCTCGCCGGCATGAACAAACCGCCATCGGCAGCCAGGCCGGCGAGCAGGATGTCGGAGAAGCGTAGCGGCGCAGTGGCCTTGGCGGCCCCAACCGTGTCGGTGGAACTCACCGCCGCGCTACCGCGCGTCGAAATATAGTGCATAGCGTTCTCTACAGGTTCTCAGTGCGCAACAACGTGACCGGTGCCACCACCGTCGACAATGTCTCGATTTTCGCGATCGCCTGGCGCAGATTGCCTTCCACGGTGGCATGGGTCAACACGACCAGATCGGTCTCCCCTTCGCCTTCACGGGATTCCTTTTGCAACAGCGCATCCACGGAAATCCCGGAATCGGCCAGTGTGTTCGCGATCGATGCCAGTACGCCGGTGACGTCGGCAACACGCAGCCGCAGGTAATACGCGCTGCTGATCGCGTCGATCGGCAAGATAGGGGTGTCGGACAATTGATCCGGCTGGAAAGCCAAATGCGGCGTGCGGTGTTCCGGGTCGGCGGTATGCAAGCGGGTCACATCGACCATATCGGCGACCACGGCGGAGGCGGTCGGCTCTGCGCCCGCGCCCTTGCCATAATACAGCGTCGTGCCGACCGCATCGTCCTGCACGGCGACCGCATTCATCGCCCCTTCCACATTCGCCAGCAATTTTTTCGCCGGAATCAGCGTCGGATGCACGCGCAATTCGATGCCGTCGGCCGCACGTCGCGTGATGCCCAACAGCTTGATCCGGTAGCCCAATTCCTCCGCATAACGGATGTCTACCGCGTCGAGTTTGCTGATTCCTTCCACATGCGCGCGATCGAACTGGATTGGTACTCCGAACGCGATCGCGCTCATCAGCGTGAGTTTGTGCGCCGCATCCACCCCTTCGATATCGAAGGTCGGATCCGCTTCCGCATAGCCAAGACGCTGCGCATCGGCCAATGCGCTCTGGAAATCCATTCCCCGGTCGCGCATCTCTGACAGAATGAAATTTGTCGTACCGTTGATAATGCCGGCAATCCATTCGATCCGGTTACCCGACAGTCCTTCGCGCAATGCCTTGATGATGGGAATACCGCCGGCCACAGCCGCCTCGAACGCGACCATCACGCCACGTGCATGGGCCGCTTCGAAAATCTCCGTGCCATGTACGGCCAGCAATGCCTTGTTGGCGGTCACCACGTGCTTGCCATGCGCAATCGCGGCCAGCACCAGCGTGCGTGCGCGGTCGGTGCCGCCGATGGTTTCGACGACGATATCGATCTGCGGATCGGCCACCAGCGCGTCGAA
>CAWUJR010000534.1:0-3022 GCA_963922375.1 uncultured Robbsia sp. | reverse complement strand
CGACGGTGCGCAAGACGCCCCGTCCGGTCGACTGTCCCGCAATCAGCTTTCGCTGGTTTCGACCGTCTTCACCGGCGCCTTTTTGGCAACGGCCTTCTTTGCTGCCGCCTTTTTAGCCGGCGCTTTCTTCGCGGCTGTCTTCTTTGCAGCGGTCTTGGTCGCGGCTTTCTTCGCGGCGGTCTTCTTTGCCGGGGCACGTGTGGTGACCGCGTTGTCTAGGTCGTCGTCTCCGGCGGCCCCTTCGGCACCCGCGCTCGCCGTCTTCGCTGCCGCTCTACCGGTCGCGGTGGTTTTCTTCGCCCCCGTTTTCTTCGCGGCCGGATCCTTCTTCTCGAATTCGAAGCCCACCGTGCCGTCCTTTTGACGCACAAGGAACGCCTTGAAGTTACGACCGGTACGGGAAGATTTGAATCCCGTCAGCAGATCGGTGCGACCTTCGGGGCCCAAGAGTTTCGCCATCTGCTCGCGCGACATCTCTTGCTGCAGGATGACCTTGCCGGAACGGAAGTCGCAGGCGCGCGGGCTGGCGGTGTACTTCTCGCAAACATAGCTCATGCCGTGCTCGTACACGTTCGAGTTGCATTTCGGGCAATGACCAACCGGCTCTTGCGCGGAGAAGTCGGGCGGTTCGCCGCCTTCGTCGTTCGAATCCTGACCAAAATCGAATTCGAGCTTGTAGTTCTTGATCTCGTCGTCCTCGACAAGCTTCAGAATGGCCGAGAACGGGCGGCCCATCTTGCTGCGAAATCCCGATAGCGGCCCGATCTGCTTCTCGCGCAACAGCGCTTCGGCTTCGGGAATCTCGAATTGCCGACCGCCTGGAATCTTCGAGATCGAAAACTCGCACTTCGTGCACGCAAAGCGCCGATAGTTCTCTTTGACGACACTGCCACAGTGCGGACAAGGCGTCTCCAGCGTCGCGTAGTCGCCCGGGATCGTGTCCGAGTCGTATTCCTTCGCGCGCTTGACGATCGTCTGCGTCATCTGCGCGATCTCGCGCATGAACGCATCGCGCGGCAGCAACCCGCGCTCCATCTGCGACAGCTTGTGCTCCCATTCGCCAGTGAGTTCCGGTGCGGTCAATTCCTTCACGCCGAGCCCACGCAACAGCGTCGTCAACTGGAACGCCTTGGCGGTCGGAATGATCTCGCGTCCTTCGCGAATCAGGTATTTCTCGGCCAACAGACCTTCGATGATCGCCGCGCGCGTGGCCGGTGTGCCCAGGCCCTTGCCTGCCATGGCTTCACGCAGGTCGTCGTCTGTCACGAGCTTTCCGGCACCTTCCATCGCGGACAGCAATGTCGCTTCGTTATAGCGTGCTGGCGGTTTGGTCACCAGGCCATGCGCGTCGATCTTGTCGGTCTTGACCTGCTCGCCCTTGGCAACGGCCACCAGATTGGCATCGTCCCCTTGCGCTTCGCGGCCATACACCTGCAGCCAGCCCGGCGCGACCAGCACCTTGCCTTCCGTCTTGAAGTGGTGGCCGGCGACCTCGGTGATACGCGTGGTCACCTGATATTCGGCAGCAGGGAAGAAGACAGCCAGGAAGCGTTTGACGACCAGATCGTAAAGTTTCTGCTCCGGTTCGGACAGATTCTTCGGTGCTTGCAGCGTCGGGATGATCGCGAAGTGATCGCTGATTTTCGAGTTATCGAAGATCCGCTTGTTCGGACGTACCCAGCCTTGTTCCAATACCTTGCGCGCATGCGGCAGGTAATTGTTGTCTTCCTTCAGCATATCGAGCGTGCTCTTGACGGTGCCCATATAGTCTTCGGGCAGCGCGCGCGCATCGGTACGCGGATAGGTCAATACCTTGTGGCGCTCGTACAGCGCCTGGGCCAGACCCAATGTGTTCTTGGCGGAAAAGCCGAAGCGACCGTTCGCTTCGCGTTGCAAAC
Organism: uncultured Robbsia sp.; assembly: GCA_963922375.1. Taxonomy (GTDB): domain Bacteria; phylum Pseudomonadota; class Gammaproteobacteria; order Burkholderiales; family Burkholderiaceae; genus Robbsia. The sequence continues at coordinate 1,124 of CAWUJR010000534.1, read as the reverse complement.
TGGTCAGGTCGAACAGCGCCGGCGACAGTTGCGACGATGGTTTGGCTTCCTCGGTGACGGTGCCGGTCCGATTGCGGCATGCCGCCACGACGGATTCGGCCGCTGCCAGGTTCCAGAGACGCGAGTCGCGTTGCTCCGGATCGAACTCGTTCTTCTTGAACGCCGGGTCGAACCACCGGCCTTCGTAGAAGCCGGCTGCTGCGACGAACTCGGCGCGCACTTCCCAGTAGTCGCGCGAGACGAAGCGCCGAATTTTCTCTTCCCGTTCGGCAACGATCGATAGCGTCGGCGTTTGCACCCGGCCGACGGTTGTCAGGAAGAAGCCGCCGCCCTTGCTGTTGAAGGCGGTCATCGCCCGTGTCCCGTTGATACCCACGAGCCAGTCGGCTTCGGAGCGGCAACGTGCAGCATCGGCGAGCGGCATCATGTCTTCGTCGCTGCGCAGACGGGCAAAGCCGTCGCGGATCGCCTGTTGCGTCATCGACTGCAGCCACAGGCGCTGGACTGGCTGCTTGGCTTTCACGTGCTGCGCGATGTAGCGAAAAATCAGTTCGCCTTCGCGCCCCGCGTCACAGGCGTTGATCAGACGATCGACGTCCTTGCGACGGATCAGTCGCGCCAATACCTTGAGCCGCGACTCGGTCTTCGCGATCGGCAGCAGATCGAAATGCGGCGGGATGACCGGTAGATGAGTGAAGCTCCATTTGCCGCGTTTGACATCGAATTCTTCGGGTGCCGCGATCTCGAGCAAATGGCCGACCGCCGACGACAGGACGAATTCGTCCGATTCGAAGTATTCATCATGCTTTGTGAAGCCGCCAAGCGCCCGCGCGATATCGTTCGCGACGGAGGGCTTCTCGGCAATGATCAGTGCTTTGGACATGACGGATACGGTTCGGTAATGGTGGGGGTGGCCCGTGTTTCTGCTCAAATCAGCGGCTGCCCGTTTTCTGCAGCGCATTTGGTCGCTTTATAACATAACACTGCACGGCAGCAAGCAACTGCGCGCATTTGACCACTGACTAGGGGGCGGACGCAACTGGCGCGCACATCGGCGGTGCGCATCGCGCGTGCTCGCCGATTGCGTCCTCTTCTGCGCCGCTGCCGTCGCCGCAGAAGAGGAC
>CAWUJR010000533.1:0-3034 GCA_963922375.1 uncultured Robbsia sp. | reverse complement strand
TGCGCGGCGAACCGGTAAGGAGGTCGACGAGCGCGCCGCGAACGATGCGCGCGCAGCGGGCGCGTTGGACAGTTGGGACGCTTCGCAAGCATCGTGCTGCTCGCGCTCGTCAGGTAACTTGGGCGTATCGTGCATGGTGCGATCCAGCAGGGCAATAGCCTACTATCGCGGCGCACGATCCGGTTGTGAACAAAGCAAATCGTATATGGTTATGACGCGGGCGTTTGGCGCGGCAAGCGCCGGCTATCGCCGCGCTTCGGTGGCCATGCGAATGGCCAACCCGGCGAGCACGGTACCCATCAACCAGCGCTGCATCTTCAGCCAGGTGGGACGCGTTGCCAAGAACACGGCGATCGAGCCGGCCGCCATCGCAATCATCGCATTGACGGCAAGGCTGATGACGATTTGCAGTGAGCCCAGCATCAGCGACTGCGTCAACACGCTATGTGTCGGCGAGATGAACTGGGGCAATAGCGACAGGTAGACCACGGCAATCTTCGGATTCAGCAGATTGGTCATCAAGCCCATGACGAATAATTTGCGCGGCCCATCCACCGGTAGATCGCGTACTTGAAAGGGGGATTGGCCCCCAGGCTTGACCGCCTGCCAGGCGAGATAGAGTAAATAGGCAGCGCCACCGAAACGAAGCAGATCGTAGGCGAATGGGACGGCCAATAACAAGGCGGTGATGCCCATGGCCGCGCACAGCATATAAAACAGATAGCCCAGCGCCACGCCGCCCAGCGAAATCATTCCAGCGCGACGGCCCTGGCTGATCGAACGGGACACCAGGTAGACCATATTCGGACCGGGCGTCAACGCCATGCCCAATGCGATGCATCCAAACGCAAGCAAGCTGGAACGCTCTGACACGATCGACCTCTTCGACGGTGAGACATGATCAATGGGAATGCATCTTCGCACCCGCCCAGGGAAGCCGCCCCGGACACGCACAAGCGTGCCAAGGGCGGCTTCGGCGCACGGCAAATCTTACCAGTTTTATTTCAAACTGAAGTCGACCCGTGTGGTACTGCCCGCATTGACATCCTTATTTGCCTTATCGCTGCTTGCAGCGCTGGACAGCGTCGGGGCGGTGACGAAGACGCGCTTGCGATCGATCCTGGCGTCGAAAAACGCCTGCACGTTCGCAGCCCGCTGTTGTGCGAGTGCTCGCAGCGCGGCGTCGTTGACCGGTGCATGCTCGGCCAGCGCACGCTTCATCTCTTCATCGGGTAACGTTTTCGTCAGTCCGATCATATTGCGGGGTTTTTTAAAGTCCGTCGCTTTATAGGCTTTCGTCAGGTACTTCGTATATTCCGCAGCGCTGAGCGTTACCTTCGACGTATCGGCGTTGCCGTCGCTGTTGCCCGTATCGTTCAGCTTGGCTAAACGCACCTGACGCTCGACATAGGCGGCACGCAACGCGGGCTCGTCGACCGGTGGGTCCACGCGTGCCGACAGATCCAGCTTGACCGATGGCTTATCCTGCAGCGCTTTGGCGATCGTGTCGAGTTTCTTCTGTGCGGTGTCGCTCAAGCTCGCCGAGCCCGGTTCGAATGCCACATAGTCCAACGATTCGCTGCCGCCGCCGAATGCATTGGTCAGAAGCGAAAACGGTGAGGTGACGGCCTTCTCTACCAGATTGAGAATCGCATGCCAGACCAGTGCGCCGACGGAAAACTGCGGATTCGATAGCGATCCGGAAATAGGGATGTTGACGTCGATCTGGCCTCGCGAATTCTTCAGTAGCGAGATCGCGAGCCGTACCGGAAGATGGGTCGCGGTCGTATTGTCGACATGATCGCCAAAGGTCAGTTGATCGATGAACAGATGGTTGTTCGCGCTGAGCTTGTCATTGGCGAGTTGATAATGAAGGTCGACATTCAATTTACCTTTCGTGATCGGATAGCCCGCATATTTCGATGAATAGGGCGTGAGATTGGTCAGCTCGATATCGTGCGCACTGGCGCTGAGATCGAGCGACGGCTTGGCAATCAGCGGATTGACCTGACCTTTGATCGAAACCGGCCCGTTCGCGTCCAGATTGGCGGCAACATCGACCGGTGCGGCCGTGGTCGCATCGGTGCCGAACGCACCGATGGTGCCCACGATCGAAACGAGATTCGCGGTGTAGTTCGGCCTGATGAAGTTGTCGGTGTAGTTGACGCTGCCGTTTTGCAGCACGAGTTCGCCGAAGTGGAGCTTGACCGGTGGCGTCGAGGAGGCGGAAGCGCCTGATGCAGAACGGGGGGCATCTGCAGTAGGCGATTTTGCGGTGGCGTCTACCGACGATGTGGACGCCGCTGCGGCGGTGGCTGCCGATGGCGTTGTGTGATCCATCTCGCTGGTTTCGCGCGTCACGGACTTCGCCGGACCGTGTTCGCTTGCCACCACGTCGCGCAGATTGAGCTTGCCTTGTGCATCCAGCAACACCCGGCCGTAAAAGCGCGCAAAGATCACTTTGGCCGCGTCGACATCGGTGCCTTTCGCGCTGTAGTCGACGCTCAGGTGGTTTGCGCCCAGCAGCGTCCATCCAGCGAACGGGTCGGCAGTGACCTTGTCGATCATTCGCACGTTCGTCAACGATACGTCTCCGCGATACCGCGCGGCCAACGACGGACCGGTACCGTGCATTGCCACATCGCCATTGGCGTTGAGCAGCGCACTGGCCACGGCGACGTTGAGTTTGCTGCCGAAATACGGTTCAAAGGCGGCAGCGTCGATCTGACTGCCGTCGATGTGCAACGCGAGTGATAGCGGGTTGGGTGTCACGGTGCCGGCCACGCCCAGCGCCCCTTTACCGTTCAATGTCAGTTTGCCGTCGACATCGAGCGGCCGGCTCATGTCGTTACTGATCGATTTCACGCTCACATTGAGCGGGGTGATATGTAGATGGACCGGCCGAGACGCGGTGGCATCGGTCAAATCGATCGTCGAATCGGCGAGCGATAGGGTGCCGACCCGGTACTGCCATGCTGCTTGAGGCGTCGCGTCAGCCGCCGTGGAAGGCGTCGCGGCGACCGACGCGCCGATC
>CAWUJR010000532.1:0-3035 GCA_963922375.1 uncultured Robbsia sp. | reverse complement strand
CGCGCCAGTCGCAGCGAACGGTCGGGCAAGACGGTCGCGGACCAACCCGGATCGACGACGATCGTCGAGATCTTTTCGCTGATCAGCGCGGGACCTTGCAGCGTGGAACCCACGGCCAGAGCGTCGCGACGACGCAGTGGCACCGCGCGGTGTCCACGTCCGCGGTCGTCGTCGATGAACATATCGACCGCATCGGCATCGCGATGGTCGTTCGTATCATGACCGCCCTCTGTATCGGCATCTGACGAACGCGATGCGTCGATCGGCGGCGCTTCGCCCAGTATCTGCGGCATCGGCATCGCGCCCACTGCTTCCACCGCGATCGATTCGATCACCAGCGGTTTGTCTTCCATTGCAAAGCCGAAGCGCTGCCGGTGTTTGCGCTCGAATTCAGCGGCCATCTCGGCGGCACTGGCGCGCGTGACCTCCAGCGGCGCATCGGTGTCTTCGTATTTCAGACGAACCGACCATGCCAGCGTGAGTGGGTCATCGGACACTTGTTGCGTCGCGATTTCGGCGCTGGCCTCGGACGCCAGACGCGTCCACACAGTAGCCAGGTCGCCGACCGCCGCATCGTCGAGCCGCACTTCGATTGCGGCCTCGCGCATCGCACGCAAATCCGCCAGTCCCATGCCAAGCGCCGACAGCACCCCCGCCAATGGATGAATCACCACGCGATCGATGCCCAATGCATCCGCGACCTGACACGCATGTTGGCCGCCGGCACCGCCGAACGAGCACATCGCATAATCGCTGACATCGTAGCCCCGTTCGACGGAGATCATCTTGATCGCCCGCGCCATGCTATCGACCGCGACCGACAAGAAACCTTCGGCCAGCGCCTCCGGCGTCATCTGTTCCCCCGTCACCTGCGCGATATGCGCGGCCAAATCGGCAAACTTCCGCTCGACGATGGCCCGGTCCAGCGGCAGATCGGCACCGGGACCGAAGACCTTCGGAAAATGCGCGGGTTGAATACGGCCCAGCATCACATTGCAATCGGTCACGGTCAACGGGCCACCGTTCTGATAGCACGCCGGCCCCGGATGGGCACCCGCCGATTCCGGACCCACTTTCAACCGTCCATGACTGAACGAACAGACCGATCCGCCACCCGCCGCCACCGTATGGATGTGCATCATCGGCGCTCGCACGCGGACGCCGGCGACCTGCGTTTCGAATACGCGCTCATAGTGACCGTCGTAATGCATCACGTCGGTAGAGGTACCGCCCATATCGAAACCGATGATCCGCGTCTCGCCGGCAATCGCGCAAGTTTTCACCGCCCCCACCACGCCGCCAGCCGGTCCGGACAGAATCGCATCCTTTCCCTGAAAGCGATGCGCACCGGCCAGGCCGCCGTTCGACTGCATGAACATCAATCGGGTCGAGCCGGTCTGCGAGGAGACGCGACCGACATAGTCGCGCAGCACTGGCGACAGATAGGCATCGATCAGCGTGGTGTCCGCGCGGCCGACGATCTTCATCAGCGGGCTGGCCTGATGGCTCAACGAGATCTGTTTGAAACCGGCTTCTTTCGCGAGTTCGCCGAGGCGCAGCTCGTGTGCGGGATAGCGGTAGCCGTGCATCAGCGCGATGGCAATCGACTCCAGGCCGTCGGCGACCGCGCGGGCGAACGCGACACGCGCAGCAGCCTCATCGAGTGCGAGCACCACATTCCCCTGCGCGTCCAGACGTTCGTCGATGCTGATCACCTGTTCGAATAACGGGTCATGCAGTTCGATATGACGAGCAAAGATGTCGGGCCGGTCCTGATAGCCGATCGGCAGTTGATCGGCAAACCCCCGCGTGATGGCCAGCGCGGTGCGTGCGCCCTTGCGCTCCAGCAGCGCGTTGGTCGCGACGGTGGTGCCCATCTTGATGACATCGATCCGGTCGTGCGGTAGCGGTACGTCCGCCGGCAGGTCGAGCAGATCGCGCATGCCCTGAATCACCGCGTCCGGATAGCGGGACGGGTTCTCGGACAATAGCTTGTGCGTGACCAATCGGCCGTCGGGACGCACGGCGATGATGTCGGTGAATGTACCGCCCCGATCGACCCAAAACTGCCAGCGTTTTGCATCCGATGGGGGAGGAGCGGTCGGGATCGATGCCGTCATGTCACTTTCCTTTTAAGCACTGTGCAAGACGCCGATTCTCCGAAGCGAAAAATCACAGGTCCAACAAGAAATCATCGGACCGCCGCATAACAAAATTTGATAACGAGATAGATCGACCTATTTCGTTGTTCGCGCATTAAATTCTCGTATATGATAATCCATCAAGGCGTGCCGGCGGCGCTGTTATCCAAATGGGCAATATCGTTCAAGAGGGATCGGACTGATGGCATTCGATACGATGGTGCTGGGCGGCGGTATCGTCGGCGTGTGCGTGGCGCTGCAGTTGCAAAAGCGCGGGCACGCCGTCGCGATCGTCGATCGCAAAGCGCCGGGCAACGAAACGTCGCTTGGCAATGCGGGGTTGATTCAACGCGAGGGCGTCTATCCGTATGCGTTCCCACGGGAAGTCGGCACGATGTTGCGCTATGCGCGCAACCGTTCGCTGGACCTGCGCTATCACCGCAACGCGTTGCTGGAGATCGCCCCCTTTCTGAGGCGCTATTGGTACCACTCGGCACCGGCACGACATGCTGCCATTGCCCGATCGTATGCAACGCTGATCGCCCATTCGACCAGTGAACATCGCCAATTGGCCGAGGAAGCCGGTGCGAGTGCACTGATTCGCGCCAGCGGATGGACCCGGGCGTTTCGCACCGAAGCGAAATGGGAAGCGGACCGGCGCCTTGCCGAAAAGTGGTTCCGCGAATTCGGCGTGACGTTCGACGCATTGGATGCGGCACAACTGCACGATGCCGAGCCGGCGCTCGATCGCGCACTGGTTGGGGGCCTGCGTTATACCGGCGCGGATGCGGTGAGCGACCCGGCGGCGCTAGTGAGCGCTTATGCGCGGTATTTCAGGTCGCTTGGGGGCCGCTGCTTCATTGGCGATGCGGACACGTTCGACGCGCACAGCGC
>CAWUJR010000531.1:0-3044 GCA_963922375.1 uncultured Robbsia sp. | reverse complement strand
TGGATTCGTCCTGGTACTTCTCGCGCTACACCTGCCCGGACGCAAAGACGATGGTCGATGCCCGGACCGATCACTGGATGCCGATGGATCAATACATCGGCGGTATCGAGCATGCGATTCTGCATTTGCTGTATTCGCGGTTCTGGACGAAGGTGATGCGTGATCTCGGCCTGGTCCAATTCGGCGAGCCGGCAAAGCGCTTGCTGACGCAGGGTATGGTGTTGAACGATACGTTCTATCGCGAAGATGCCGCCGGCAAGAAGACCTGGTTCAATCCGCTGGATGTCAGCGTGACGCACGACGACAAGGGCCGCCCGGTGGGCGCGGTCTCCAAAGCCGATGGCCAGCCAGTCGTGCTGGGCGGCGTGGAGAAGATGTCGAAGTCGAAGAATAACGGCGTCGACCCGCAATCGCTGATCGATTCGCACGGTGCCGACACCTCGCGCCTGTTCACGATGTTCGCCGCCCCGCCTGAGCAGCAGCTCGAGTGGTCGGGCACCGGTGTGGAGGGCGCCAGCCGTTTCCTGCGTCGCTTGTGGGCATTCGGACATGCGAACCGCGAGACCATCGCCCAAGCGGCCGATCTGGATACCGGCTTGGCTTCGACGGCCTTGAGCGATTCGCAAAAGGCATTGCGTCGCGAGATTTTCACGGTGCTCAAGCAAGCGGACTTCGACTATCAACGCATCCAGTACAACACGGTCGTCTCGGCGGCCATGAAGATGCTGAACGCGATCGAGCAGGCACGCGACGCGGCAAGCGGTGCGCAAGGGCCGGCGGTGCTGAAGGAAACTTTTGGTATCCTGCTGCGGGTGCTGTACCCGGTGGTACCGCATGTGACGCACGGGCTGTGGGAGGCGCTGGGTTACGCGGCCGCCCAGGGCAGCCTGTTGGACGCGAACTGGCCGAAGGTCGACGACGCTGCGCTCGAAGTGTCTGAAATCGAACTGGTGCTGCAGATCAACGGCAAGGTGCGTGGGTCATTGACGGTGGCCAAGGAAGCGACCCGTGAAGCGATCGAGGCCGCTGCGTTGGCGCATGAAATGTTCGAGCGTTTCGGCAACGGTCAGCCGCCGAAAAAAGTGATCGTCGTGCCGGGTCGCTTGGTCAACATCGTTGCTTGAGTACGCGGCCACGGCTGCGGCCGTGGCCGCGTTGGCCTGCGCGGCGAGCGGCCTTTTTCGGAAACGCCGCATCGTGTGTATCAGGGTCTCATAAGGGAAAACCGTGAAGACAAGTGTGTTTCGGGCGATCGTGATCGCTGTCGTGTCGATGGCGTCGCTGCTGATGAGCGGCTGTGGCTTCCAGTTGCAAGGTGACCATAATTATCCGTTCAAGCGCCTGTACATCGCCGGCGGCGCGTCGCAGGAAATGGCCGCGCATATGAAGCGGCTGATCGAGGCAGGAAGCGATACGAAGGTGGTGACATCGGTGCGGGATGCGGACGCGATCCTGTCGATGACTTTTGCCCGGGGGCAGAGCGCGTTGAGCTTCGACATCAACGGCGTGGTGCAGGAGTATCAATTGACGACGTCGGTCAGCTATTCGCTGGTGGCGAAGAACGGCAGCGTGTTGATCCCGCCGAGTAATCTCAGCGTGAACCGCGCGATGACGTATAGCGACCAATATGCGTTGGCGAAGCAGAATGAATCGGTCCTGTTGAACCGCGACATGGATAGTGATATCGCCGACCAGTTGCTGCGTCGTCTGGATGTGGTGCAGACGTTGACCCCGACCGAGCCGGATGAAACGGCACCTGGGGTGAGTTCGCGCGCGCCGCTGCCGACGCCGCCACTGTAATGTTGACGGCCGTGCGTTCGCACCGGGGACCGCGATGCTGATGCGCGCCGACGCGCTGGATGCGCATTTGAATCGCGGTATGAAATCGCTCTACACGGTGTGGGGCGATGAATCGCTGCTGGTTCAGGAAAGCGTCGACAAGATTCGTCGCGCGGCTCGCGCGTCAGGCTGTGCGGAGCGCGTGGTCTACACGGTTGAACGCGGCTTCGACTGGAGCACGCTGTTGGGCGAAGCGCAGTCGATGTCGTTGTTCGGCGAGCGCCGCGTGGTCGAGCTCCGGATCCCGAGCGGCAAGCCGGGTAAGGATGGTGCCGATGCGCTCAAGCGGATGGCCTTCAGCGCGGCGGAAGACCCCGATACCGTCACGTTGATCACGCTGCCTCGGCTGGATTCGGCCACGCAGAAGAGCGCGTGGTTCACCACGTTGTCTGACGCGGGTGTCGCGGTGCGCGTCGATAGCGTCGAGCGCACGCAGTTGGGCCAATGGATCGGCGAGCGGCTTGCCGCGCAGCAGCAACGGGTCGCCCCGGGCGACGCGGGCAAGCAGGCGCTGCAATTCATCGTCGAGCGTGTGGAAGGCAATCTGCTGGCCGCGCATCAGGAAATCCAGAAGCTGGGGCTGTTGTACCCGGCTGGTGTGTTGACGGCAGAGCAGATCCAGGCAGCGGTGATGAATGTCGCCCGCTACGATGTGTTCAAGCTGAACGAAGCGATGTTGATCGGCGACGTGGCCCGCCTGGCGCGAATGATCGATGGTTTGCGCGGAGAAGGCGAGGCGACCGTACTGGTGTTGTGGGCGATCGCCGAGGAAATTCGCGTGTTGCTGCGTGTGCGCCGTGGCCTCGACAGCGGCAAGCCGCTCGGTGTGTTGCTGCGAGAAAATCGCGTCTGGGGCCCGCGCGAACGTTTGATCGGTCCCGCATTGAAGCGCCTGGATGGGGACCGGCTGGAAGCGGCACTGACGTTGGCGGCGCGGTTGGACCGTCAGGTCAAAGGCTTGTCGCCCGATCTGGGCCTTCCCCCGAGCGACGCGTTACCCGCGAATCCGTGGGATGGTCTGTTCGAACTGGCGATGCAGGTCGCGGCCGGTACGCCCGCGCATCACGGCTCGGTCGTTTAATCGACGCACAACGTCCTCGCCAGTTGGCTTTACAATGGCGGCAAGATGCGTGTTGCGCGCCGGTAAGCAGTCAAGGGTCGCTCGGCTGCGTGTTTCCCCGCTTGGTTCGTGCGTCCGCGTCCGC
>CAWUJR010000530.1:0-3060 GCA_963922375.1 uncultured Robbsia sp. | reverse complement strand
TCGTTTCTTGCGCGACCCGACGCGCCTTGTCGCCACCGTCGGCGACGATCGCGCGCAACAGTGACGGATCGTCGATGAAGCGCTGCGCGCGTTCGAGCATCGGCACCTGCTCGCGCAAGATGCCGTCGATCACCGGCTGTTTGCATTCCAGACAACCGATGCCGGCACTGGTGCAGCCGCGCGTTACCCAACCTTGCGTGTCCTCGGACGAATAGGCCAGATGCAGCGGCCAGACCGGGCATTTGGCCGGATTACCCGGGTCCGTTCGACGCACGCGTGCCGGGTCCGTCGGCATCGTGCGGACTTTTTGTTCAATGGACGCGCGGTCCTCTCGGATGCCGATCGTATTCCCGTACGATTTCGACATTTTCTGCCCATCCAGGCCCGGTATTCTTGCGTTGTCCGCCAGCAGAATATCCGGCTCGAACAGGATTTTCTTGTTTTTGCCATCGAGATAACCGAACAGCCGCTCCCGATCGCTCAGCGACAGGCTTTGCGACTCCTGCAGCAGCGCCCTCGCCTGCTCCAGCGCCTCGCCATCGCCCTCTTGTTGAAAGGCAGTACGCAATTGGTGATACAGCTTCGCGCGCTTGCCGCCCAACTTCTTTGCTGCCGCCAGCGCCTTGTCCTCGAAGCCGGCCTCGCGGCCGTACAAATGATTGAAGCGCCGGGCGAATTCGCGGGTCATCTCGATATGCGGCCCCTGGTCTTCGCCCACCGGCACCAATGTCGAACGATAAAGCAGGATATCGGCCGCCATCAACACCGGATAGCCGAGGAAACCGTAGGTTGTCAGGTCCCGCTCGTGCTCATGCTGCTTCTCAAGCTGCTCTTTGTAATTCGGCACGCGCTCCAACCAGTTCAGCGGCGCGGTCATGCCCAACAGCAGCGCCAACTCCCCGTGCTCGGGCACTTTGCTCTGGATGAACAAGGTGGCCTGTGACGGATCGATCCCTGCCGCCAACCAATCGATCAGCACGTCCCATACATGCTTCTCGATGCGTTCGGGCGCTTCGAAATGGGTCGTCAGCGCATGCCAATCGGCAATGCTGAAAAAGCACGGATATTCGGACTGCAGTCGTACCCAGTTTTTCAACACACCGTGGTAGTGCCCCAGGTGAAGCGGGCCGGTCGGTCGCATGCCGGAGAAAACGCGATCGGGAAACATAATGAGCGGGCGTCTATTGAACGAGAGCGATCAGGGGTTGCAACATCGTGCCGATGACGCTGTAGCCGACGTTCATCAGTGGCGACAACCAGAACTGGCCAAGCAAATGCGTCAATACCAACGCCGTGACTATAAAAAACCCGTACGGCTCGATTCGGGACAGCGCGTACGCCTGCTTCGGCGGCAATAACGAGGCCAGGATGCGGCCCCCATCCAATGGCGGTAACGGGAACAAATTGAAGACGCACATCACCAGATTGACCAAGATACCCGCCGGACCGATTTGTAGAAAAAAGGGTTCGGTCACACCGGCAACATGAATGGCGATCGAGAACAATCCCCACAACAACGCCTGGAGGAAATTGCATCCGGGTCCCGCTAACGATACCAATAGACCATGCCAGCGGGGATTGCGCAATTGGTCGAAATTAACCGGCACCGGTTTCGCGAAGCCGAACAGGAACGCGCCGCCAGTGGCGAAGAACAGGATCAACGGCATCACGATCGTGCCGAGAGGATCGATGTGCCGAGAAGGATTGAGACTGACACGCCCGAGCATATAAGCGGTCCGGTCGCCGAACAGGTAGGCAACGTAACCGTGGGCGGCCTCATGGAGGGTGATCGAAAACAGCACCGGAAGGGCGTAGACCGCGATGGTCTGAATTAGCGAGTCGTTCATTTGGCGCTATTGTAACAAGACGCCGCTCGCTGTTAGCGTCAAGTTCAAACAAACGGTCAGACAGACGCTTCCGCGAGTCCGAACGGCTCGAGCGCCCCCCGTCCGCGGCGAACCAGTTGGGGCTCCGGACCGGTCAGGTCCACCACGGTCGATGGCTCGCCGCAGCACGCCCCCCCATCGATGACGAGATCGACCTGTTTTTCCAACCGGCCGCGGATCAACTCCGGTTCGTTCAACGGTTCGGTGTCGGGCGGCAAAATCAGGGTCGACGCGATCAGCGGCTGCCCCAGTTCTTCCAGTACCGCCAGCGTCAAAGCATGATCGGGCACCCTGAGTCCGATCGTCTTGCGCGACGGATGCGAGAGACGTCGCGGCACTTCTTTCGTCGCGCCCAGCACGAAAACATAGGGACCCGGCGTCACCGACTTCAGCAAACGATACTGCCGATTGTCGACCATGGCGAAGGTCGCGAGCTCGGACAAGTCGCGGACCATCAGCGACAACAACTGTCGCTCGTCGAGTTGCCGAATGCGTCTGAGCCGCTCGACTGCCGTGCGATCATCCAGGTGGCAAGCCAGTGCATAGCTGGAATCGGTGGGTAACGCGACGACGCCGCCGTCGTTGATGATCTCGACCGCCTGCTTGATCAGACGCGGCTGCGGGTTCTCGGGATGAATACGGAAGTACTGTGCCATCGTGCTTACCAATCTTTCCAGACGGGCGTCAGGCCGTCGGGCAGCGGCACCAGAGTACCCGGCGCGTGCCGCCCTTCTCCTGGCCCATGAAAGTCAGAGCCGCGCGAGGCGCGAAAGCCATAGCGTTTCGCGACCCTTGCATACTCACCGTATTGATCAGGCGTATGGCTGCCGGTCACGACCTCGATCGCGGTGCCGCCCAGATCCTTGAACTCATCGAACAATGCCCCGAATTCGAGCGGCGTGAACGCATAGCGACCCGGGTGCGCGACGATGGCCGTGCCGCCGGCGGCATGAATCCACCGCAGCGCGTCGGTCAATGTCGCCCACCGATGCGGCACATACCCAGGCCGACCTTCAGACAGAAAACGTTTGAACACGTCGGGCGTCGAACGTGCGGCGCCACATTCGACCAGATATCGGGCAAAGTGCGTGCGCGAGATCAGATCCGGATTCGACACATAGCGCATCGCCCCTTCGAATGCGCCCGGCACCCCTGCCGCGGCGAGTCGCTCGCC
>CAWUJR010000529.1:0-3068 GCA_963922375.1 uncultured Robbsia sp. | reverse complement strand
GCGGACTGGGCGCTGCATTCGCGCGGGCGGCCTGCGCAGCCGGCGCGCAAGTCGTCATCGCCGATCTTCGCGAGGATGAGGGCATGTCGCTCGTGACGCAACTTCGCGCGGAAGGCCATACGGCGCATTTCGCTTCGCTCGATCTCACGGAACATGCATCCATCGAACAATGTGTGCAAACGGCAGCAGAGCAAATGGGCGGGATTGACGCGCTGGTCAATAACGGTGCGATCACGAATTCCGGCGGTAGGTTCGCCTCCGAATTGAATGCCGACGTCTGGGACGCGGTGATGACGGTGAACGTCCGCGGTACGTGGCAGGCGACGGTCGCTGCGTTGCCGTTTCTGAAAGCGTCGCATCGAGGGGCCGTCGTCAACATCGCGTCGGACACAGCGCTGTGGGGAGCGCCGAAGTTGCTCGCCTATGTCGCCAGCAAGGGCGCGATTATCGCGATGACGCGTTCGCTCGCCCGCGAGTTGGGCGCGGACGGGATCACCGTCAATGCGATCGCGCCGGGCTTGGTGGAGGTGGAAGCAACCGCCTACGTGCCACAGGCACGCCATAACGAATACCGGACCGGCCGCGCGTTGCAGCGTGCGCAGGTTCCCGACGATGTAGTCGGCCCGGTGTTGTTTCTCGTATCGGACGCCGCGCGTTTCGTGACGGGCCAATTGGTGCCGGTCAACGGCGGCTTTGTGATGAATTGAATAGCTTAAGTGATTTCGCACTGAACGTCATAAGGGAAGGAGAGCAATGATGAGCGACGCATCCACGCAGCGCTACCTGGAACCGCATCAGGCACGCAAGCGGCCGCCCACGCAGTATGAAAACCTGCTTGGCGACGCGATCGAGCGCGCCTACGCGCAGGGTTTTCATGACCTGGCGTCGCTGGTGCGTTACCTCAACGAGGCAGGCCCGGGTCCGCAAAATGGCACGGTCTGGACCGAAGCCGGTTATGTCGAAGAAATCGCTCGCCTCGCGCGAGGCTAAGTGACCTGGAGCGAATATGAACGCCTCACAAAATGCCGCCACCATGACGGTCGTCGATGCTGTCGATGCGGTGCTGGAAAAAGGTCTGAAAAACCTCTGGTATCCGATCTGTCCGTCGGAACATGTCAAGCGCGAACCGGTATCGATGCGTCGTCTGGGCATGAAGCTCGTATTCTGGCGCGATGCCGAGAACGTGCTGCATGCACTGGAAGACCACTGTCCGCATCGCGGTGCGCCGTTGTCGAAAGGCATCGTCATGGGTGACCGGATTGCCTGCGGATATCACGGCGTACAGGTGCGTGCCGATGGTGTGGTGACCAGCGTGCCGGGAAGTCCGGGCTGCAAGCTGGAAGGCGCGCGCGCGGTACGGTCGTTTCATGTGCGGGAGGTGCAGGGCGCCGTCTGGCTTTATAACAGCGACACGAACATCGATGCGCCGCCGCCGTTGGTCCTGCCGGAGGAATTGACGTCGGACGACTATTCCAGTTTCCTCTGCTACACCGAATGGAAAGGTGATTACCGTTACGTGCTGGACAATGTGCTGGACCCGATGCACGGCACGTATCTGCACAAGCAGTCGCATTCGATGGCTGAAGGCCAGCAGCAAGCAAAGTTTGTCGTGCGCGATACCGACATCGGATTCATCTTCGAAAAAGAAGGGCAACGGGGGGTGAATTTCGATTGGACCGAATGGGCCGATACGGGTACACATTGGATGCGCCTCGCGATTCCATATCCGAAAACCGGCGGTCCCGGTGCGACGTTCACGATCATCGGCAGCTATACGCCTATTTCTTCAACGATGTCGGCGGTGTTTCACTGGCGTGTACGCAAGCTCGATGGCTGGCAGCGTGACACGTGGCGTTTCCTGTATCAAAATCGATTGGAAGCGCGTCACTGGGCGGTGTTGGAGCAGGATCGCGATATGCTCGAATTCATGGAGCCGGACGCCAATCAGCGCGAGCATTTGTATCAACATGATATGGGCATCGTGCGGCTGCGTCGGCATTTGAAAAACCTGGCGAAGGCGCAGATCGAGCAGGCATGACAATGGGAAGCGAGCAACATTTGCAGGCGCGCATTCGGACGTTGCGCTACGAGGCCGACGGCGTGATGAGTGTCGAGTTGGTGCCGCAGGATGGCGCGCATTGGCCGGCTTTCACGGCCGGCTCGCACATTGATCTGTATCTTCCGAACGGCTTAACGCGCAGCTATTCGCTGTTGAACGCGCAGGATGAAGCCGATCGTTACGTGCTGGGAATCCTTGCCGACAGCAAGAGCCGAGGAGGATCCCGTTACATTCACGATCATTTCCGTTGTGGCGCGAATGTGAATATTGGCGCACCGCGCAATGCGTTTGCGCTCGACGAAAGCGCGGCGCACAGTGTCCTGGTGGCCGGCGGCATCGGTATCACCCCCATCCTCTGCATGTATCGCCGTCTGATTGCGTTGAACAAGCCCGTCAAGCTCGTGTACTGCGCGAGGAACCGACGGCAGGCAGCGTTCCTGGACGAATTGCAGGCGCTCGGCGGCGAGTTGCATTGCCATTTCGACGACGAACAAGGCGGCAAACCGTTCGATCTGGCGAGCTGGCTGGCGTCGCAATCGCCCGACGTGCATGCGTATTGCTGTGGCCCGGGCATGATGTTGAATGCGTTCGAAGCCGCGTGCGCCGCTGCCGGGATCAGCAACGTGCACGTGGAGCGTTTTGCGGCCGATCCGACGCTCAGCAATACGTCCCAGGAAGGCTATGAAGTCGCGTTGGCGAAAAGCGGCGTGACGCTTCATGTCACGCCCGGGGTTTCACTGTTGGAAACCATCATGGCGGCAGGCATCGATGTGAATTACAGCTGCATGGAGGGGGTCTGCGGTGCGTGCGAGACGCGTGTGCTAGGCGGCTGCCCCGATCATCGCGACGCGGTGCTCAGTACGTCGGAAAAGGCATCGAATAAGGTGATGATGATTTGTGTATCCGGTGCAAGAACCGGTAAGGACGCTGCCGCTGCTGGCAGGTTGGTGCTGGACCTTTAGCGGCCCGGCACCAGCACCAGCACCGCCGTCGCCCGGGGTGCTGGCGC
>CAWUJR010000528.1:0-3077 GCA_963922375.1 uncultured Robbsia sp. | reverse complement strand
CGCGAGATCGGGCCAGTCGTCGCCCATATAGCCCAGGTCGTCGAGCGTCAATGCGGTGTCCGCCAACAACGTGTCGACGACGGCGGCCTTGCTGGCCACGCCCTGGTAGACACGGGCGATGCCGAGCTCGGCGGCGCGGGTCGCGACAATCTGCGAATGACGACCGGTGATGATCGCGACTTCGATGCCGGCGCGGGCAATCTGCTTGATGCCATGTCCGTCCAACGTATTGAACGCCTTCATCGCGTCGCCGTCATGGCCGTAATAGATCCGGCCGTCGGTAAACACGCCGTCGATATCGAACGCCATCAGGCGCACTGCTGCAGCGCGCGCGCGCAATGTATCGGATAAGAGAGGAGGGGAGAGCGTCATCGAATCAGATTACCTTGGCACTGAAAAGGTCGTGCATATTCAGTGCACCGATTAGCGCGCCGGATGCGTCCACCACCAGCATCTGGCTCACGCGATACGTTTCCATCAGACGGACTGCCTCGACCGCCAAATGGTCGGGCGCAATGGTTTGTGGCGATGGCGTCATCACATCGCGGATCGGCAGCGAGCGCAAATCGGTGGCCCGTTCCAGCACCCGGCGCAGGTCGCCATCGGTGAAAATCCCGATGACGTTTCCGGCGTCACCAATGACGGCCGTCATGCCGAGCCGTTTCGCGGTGATCTCGAACAGCGCATCGTGCACATTCGCATTCGCGCCGACGCGCGGGATCTGGTCGCCGGTGCGCATGATGTCTCGCACGTAAGTCAACAGGCGACGTCCTAGTGCACCGCCCGGATGCGAGCGGGCGAAGTCCTCCGGACCGAAGCCGCGCGCATCCAGCACCGCGACCGCCAGCGCATCGCCGATCGCCAATGCCGCCATCGTACTGGCGGTGGGGGCGAGGTTCATCGGGCAAGCTTCTTTGCCGACCGCGCCGTCCAAGTGGACGTTCGCCAACTGCGCGAGACTGGACGATGCATGGCCGGTCACGGCAATCAAAGTCGCGCCCATGCGCTTGATCAGCGGCATGATCCGCAGCAGTTCGTCGCTCTCGCCGGAGTAGGAAATGCCGATAAACGTGTCTTTGGCGGTGACCATGCCGAGGTCGCCGTGGACCGCTTCGGCCGGGTGCAGGAAAAACGCAGGCGTTCCGGTACTCGACAGCGTCGCCGCGATCTTCCGCGCGATATGTCCCGATTTACCGATGCCTGACACCACCACGCGTCCCTCGCAGGCGAGCAGAAGGGATACCGCTTCGGCGAAACGCCCGTCCAGCCGCTGCGCTACACCGCGTACGGCTTCCGCTTCTGTCTCCAGCACCTCGCGCGCCAGTTTCATGGCGCGATCCTGATTGATTTTCGCTATCATGCGCGGAGTATAACAAAAGGGTAACAAACCGGTCCTCCGGACCCGTCGCCAGTCCGCTGTAACGAGGCCGGTCCTATGGTACCCGTTGGGCCGTCAACGAAGGGGGGCAGATTCGTTGCGACAAATTACAGCAGCGTCATGCGTGTCCAGCAACGCTGCCTGACCGTGACGGTCGGCCCTACCCTTATAGGACCGGGCAATGCGGGCCGTTTCCCTCGCTTGCGCGGCCGCGCCCGCCGCGGTTCGTTTGTGCCGGCAATTTTGTTCATAGGCGGCGCTCGCCGCTTATCATGTACAGTCTTCGCCCCGCGAATGGGCAGGCCGTGCCTGCTTCCCGCCCAACTTGTCTTCTGGGACGAACCGAATCGATGACCAGTCCGCTGGAGCTGACGCTGCTTCTATTGCTTGCCGCCGTGGCAGGGGTAGTCGTGTTCCGTCGTCTGAACCTGCCGCCGATGCTCGGCTATTTGAGTGTCGGCATTCTGGTCGGCCCCCACGCATTCCGGCTCGCCAGCGATTCGTCGCGGGTCGAGTATTTGGCCGAGTTCGGCGTTGTCTTCCTGATGTTCTCCATCGGGCTGGAGTTTTCGCTGGCGCGCTTGCGCGCGATGCGCAAGATCGTGTTCGGTCTGGGCGTCGCGCAGGTTGTCGGCACGATCATCGTCTCGATGCTGGCCGCCGTCGCGATCCGATCGTTTGTGCCCATTTCCTGGCAGGCGTCGTTTGCGCTCGGCGGTGCGCTGGCCATGTCATCGACCGCCATTGTCAGCAAAATGCTCGCCGAACGACTGGAGCTGGAGTCCGAGCATGGCCGCAATATCATCGGCGTGTTGTTGTTCCAGGATCTGGCGGTTGTCCCCTTACTGATCATCATTGCCGCATTAGGCAAGAATCCGAAAGATCTGGCGGTTGCGCTCGGGCTGGCGGCGATCAAGATTGGCGTCGCATTGACGTTGCTGCTCTGGGTCGGGCAACGTCTGATGCGCGGCTGGTTGAACATGGTCGCGCGGTTGCGCTCCCAGGAATTGTTCATGCTGAACCTGTTGCTGGTGACGCTGGGCGCGGCTTTTCTGACCGACCAGCTGGGACTGTCGATGGCGTTGGGGGCGTTCATCGCCGGCATGTTGATCGCCGAGACGCCTTATAGACACCAGGTGGAAGAGGACATCAAGCCGTTTCGCGATGTGCTGCTGGGTTTATTCTTCATCACGACCGGCATGCTGCTCGACCCGGTGGTGATCCTGCATCACCCGATTGCGGTGGCGGTGCTGTTCCTGGTGCCGGTGGCGCTGAAACTCGTGATGATCACCGGTTTGTCGCGGCTTTTCGGGGCATCGCCGGGCGTGGCGATGCGCACTGGCCTGGGCCTCGCGCAAGCCGGTGAGTTCGGATTCGTGTTGATGAATCTGATTACCGGCAAACAATTGCTTGATCCAGTGGCAAGCGAGGTCATTTTGTCGTCGATGTTGCTCTCGATGCTGGCTGCGCCGTTCCTGATCCAGAACGCGAATCGGATCGTCATGCGCTTCTCGTCCAGCGAATGGCTGACGCAGTCGCTGCAGATGACGAAAATTGCGACCCAGAGTATCAAGACCAGCGGCCATGTGATCATCTGCGGCTATGGCCGCTCCGGGCAGAATCTGGCGCGTATGTTGGAGCAGGAAGGCATCCCGTACGTCGCGCTGGACCTCGATCCGGACCGGGTGGATGCGGCGGC
>CAWUJR010000527.1:0-3103 GCA_963922375.1 uncultured Robbsia sp. | reverse complement strand
GGCGGCCACGGGCGCCGGCGTACTGCGCTCACGCCTGGGCGACATCGATCTGCAAGCCATGCCATATGGCGACGCCGTCACCATCGGCGACACCCGCGTCTCGCTGCATCCGGCCGGGCACGTGCTCGGGTCGGCCCAGGTTCGAATCGAACATCGCGGTGAGGTCTGGGTCGCCTCCGGCGACTACAAGACTCAATCGGACCCGACCTGCGCGCCGTTCGAAGCCATTCGCTGCGATACCTTCATTACCGAATCCACGTTTGGACTGCCGATCTACCGCTGGGACGCACCGGCGGTGACGATGGGTCAAATCGACACGTGGTGGCGCCACAATGCATCACTGGGGCGGCCATCGGTGCTGTTTTGCTACGCATTCGGTAAAGCGCAACGCGTGTTGGCATCGATCGATGCGTCCATCGGACCGATTTTCTGTCACGGCGCAGTCGAACCGCTGAATCAAGCTTATCGCGATGCTGGCGTCGCGTTGCCACCGACCACCCGCGTATCGGACGTTACGGGTAAAGCGCTGTTTGCCGGAAGCTTGATCGTCGCGCCGCCTTCTGCCGCAGGGTCCACCTGGCTTAAACGCTTCGGCCCTTATGGCGATGCGTTTGCCTCTGGATGGATGCGTCTGCGCGGTGCACGACGTCGACGCGGCGTGGACCGCGGCTTTGTGCTGTCGGATCATGCGGATTGGCCCGGTTTGCAACAGGCCATTGCCGCCACGGGTGCCAGCCGCGTGATCGTCACCCACGGTCAAGTCGCAACGATGGTGCGATGGCTCAATGGGCAAGGCCTGGATGCCGGTGCGTTCTCTACCGAATACGGTGATGAAGACGACAGCGGGAGCAGTGACGGCGGCGGCGACGCAGCGGCAAATCGCGCGAAGCCTGCGCCCGAAGGCGCGGTGACCGATGAGACGGTCCAGACGGATGCGCGCCCGGGCAGTGCGGCCGCGCCATTTGATGCAGACGCATCGAATGGAGCGTGAGCGATGAAAGCCTTCTCGCAGTTGTACACGACGCTGGACGCCACCACCTCGACGCGCGACAAACTCGATGCGTTGACCGCCTATTTTCGTTCGACCCCCGCAGCGGATGCCGCCTGGGCCGCATACTTTCTCGCCGGCGGCAAACCCAGACAACTGATCCCCACACGCCTGATGCGGGAACTGGCGCAGACGTTGGCAGGCTTACCGGAATGGCTCTTCGAGGAATCCTATCAATCGGTCGGAGATCTGGCCGAAACGATTGCGCATATCTTGCCGCCCGCCACGCGGGAGACGTCGCTCGGCCTGGCAGCCTGGATCGAAGAACGCTTGTTGCCGCTACGCGGGGCATCGCCCGACGTGCTCAGCGCTGCGCTAACAGATTACTGGGATGAACTCGACTGGTCGGGGCGTTTCCTGCTCACCAAGCTAATCGGGGGCGGCTTCCGTGTGGGTGTATCGCGCCAATTGGTCGTGCGCTCACTGGGCGAGGTGGCCGGGGTTGATCATAAACGGATCGCGCATCGCATGGTCGGCTGGACCGATGCGCGCCGCGCGCCCACTGCGGCACGCTTTCTGAAATTGATCGCCGCCGGCGAGCCGTCTCAGGCAACGGCCGTGCACGGCGCACTTGACACCGATGACAACACCGCCACCGCCTCTGTCAACGTCAATGCGGCAGATGCCTCAGACGCTGCGATCGTTGCCCCACCGCGCGTCGAAGGTGCCGATGCGTCCACGCGTTTATTCGACGACCCACCCGAGCCCATCGATGCCGACGACGTCGGACTGCCCTATCCGTTCTTTCTCGCGCATCCGCTGCCGAATGAGGCCGACGCGTATCGGACACTAGGGGAATTGACAGACTGGCAAGCAGAATGGAAATGGGACGGCATTCGTGCACAACTCGTGAAGCGCGCTGGTGACGTGTGGATTTGGTCGCGCGGTGAAGACCTGATTACCGACCGATTTCCGGAAATACTGGAATGGGCTGCCGCGTTGCCCGACGGAACGGTCCTCGACGGTGAGATTCTTGCCTGGGAGCCTGGGGCCGCCGCGCCGTTGCCATTCGCCCGTCTCCAGCCGCGGATCGCCCGCAAGACATTGACGCGCAAGATCCTGAACGATTCGCCGGTTGTATTCATGGCGTATGACCTCCTCGAAGCGCATGGCGAAGATCGACGTCACCAGCCGCAATACGAACGTCGACAGCAATTGGAAGCATTGTTGACGCCGCTGCTCGATACGGGGTCGACATCGACATCCGCCCCGATGCTGTCGCCGCTGATCGACGCGACGGACTGGACCGATTTGGCCGCTGCGCGCGCAAGCAGCAGGGAACGGGGCATCGAGGGATTGATGCTCAAGCATCGCGATGCCGGTTATGGTGTCGGCAGGACCCGCGCGAGCGGCGAATGGTGGAAGTGGAAAATCGATCCGTACACCGTGGACGCGGTGCTGCTTTACGCGCAACACGGACACGGGCGTCGTGCCAATCTTTATACCGACTACACGTTCGCTGTCTGGAATGCTGCACCGGGTACGCCCGAGCGCATGCTCGTGCCTTTCACGAAGGCCTATTCCGGACTCACCGACGAGGAGATCCGGCGCGTCGACGCTATCGTGCGTAAAACCACGATTGAAAAATTCGGTCCGGTGCGGAGTGTCAAACCGACACTTCTGTTCGAAATTGCTTTCGAAGGTATTGCGCGCAGTCCACGCCACAAATCGGGCATCGCCGTCCGGTTTCCGCGCATGCTGCGCTGGCGTCTGGACAAGCCGATCGACGAAGCGGATACGCTCGATACGCTGGCTGCGCTTTTGGACCCGGCGCAATGACCGAGCGCCGCCGCAAATCGGTTCAACGCGTTGACGCAGCCGAGTCTCGCGCCGGAAACCGCCGGAAACGTCCCGCGCTCGCGCAGTCCGATGCGCGTGGGCTGGACGGTGCATTCATCGATTGGTTCGATACGCGGGGCTGGCAACCATTCGACTTCCAACGTGAAGTCTGGCGAAGCCTTGCCGCTGGCGACAGCGGCTTGCTGCATGCGACCACCGGTGCCGGCAAAACGCTCGCCGTGTGGATCGGCGCACTGCAGGCGTTCGGGGCAGCGC
>CAWUJR010000526.1:0-3114 GCA_963922375.1 uncultured Robbsia sp. | reverse complement strand
GGCGCACCGGCATCGATCCATTGGGCCATCGATTCGCGCAACGGCATGTCCGACAGCGGGTGCCCGAATCGTTCGCAGTGCGCGTCGTTGTCGCTGAGCACACCGATGAGCGGTAACAGCCGCAAGCCGCGCATGCGGACCGCGTCGGCAGAACGGCGGCGGCGGGTGCCGAAACCGGTCGGGTCGAATGGCAGATACGATGCGAGCGTATCGATTTGCGCGGCTTTGCCGATGACCGCCGCTCGCGCGTCCGACACCGACGTCTCCCCCGGGCTATCAGATTGATTCGACGCAGGCAGTCCGATCGAGCGCGCCCGCAACGCACTCACGGTCAACACACGAACTTGTTCGACCCAATCGTCCAGCACCTTGCGCAAGGCCGTGATCGTCCCTGATGGCGCGATCAGGCTATCGACGAGAAAGAGCGAACAGGCGCCTACCGCAATGTCCTGGATACGGTGGATCGCGCGCAGCATCGCAGCATCGGGCGTGGTCAATCCGGGCAAGGCCACCAGCAGGCAAGTCACGCCGCCGATCATGAAACCATAGAAACTCGGCAACCGATCGCGCGATGCGAAATACGCGGCCATCGCAATCAGCCCCGCGAGGACGACTAGGATGGCCACCTGCGACGTCGCAAGGCAGAACGACGCAAACACCCCGAGAAGTGCGCCCACGACCGTCCCGGACAACATATACAGCCATTTCTGCCGCATCGCGCCACTCGAATCCAGTGCCAGGATGTACACCGTCATCATTGTCCAATACGGGTAATCGAAGCTTCGCGAAAATGCGATATAAAGCGCCAGCATCGCGGCGGTATAAAGCTTCAAGGACAACAGTAATCGAGGCGCGGTCGGCAAAACGGTTTGCTCTTGTTGTTGGAGAACAGCGAGGTAATGAGCGTAGCAGCGAAAATGACCGCATCCTGAAATGAGGTGGTATGAGCTGGTTACTCCCGCCGCGAGAAAGGGCCGAACAAGATTATCAGGATTGGCGTCGACGGGTTTACCCTGAAGATCACCGCAGCGACAGGGCGTGCACCATGATCATTTGACTGCGGCAATCATGCGCAGATCCCCGGCTCGGCCGCGGCTGGGCGCGCTGACACGCAGGCGGGACGTCAATGGAACGTGAATTTCCAGGACGTCTGCCGGATCAGCTTGGCCCCCGTCAACTTGTACCACCGCCCTCCTGCTCTCAGGATGATGGCGTCGCGCTCCCACAGCACGTCGGACGGCTCCACGCCGTCGGTAATCCGATAAACCTGCGCCGGACGTTTGCGCAAATCGTAGAGCGTCAATGCGATGGTTCCGCGCGCGGCATCTCTTCGGCTCGCTTTACGCGCGCTACCCGTTTCATCCGCCTTGTGCGCCTCGCCCCCGGCTTCCGCATCACGATAATAAGCAATCAAAATTCGTCCGACCGGTGCATCCCCCGATGCATCGCCGTTTGCCGTATCGGTGAAATAGCGATAACTGCGCGCGACAAACCGATCCAGCGGATAGCCTTCCAAGGACACGTCGAACGGCGAGAGCGTCGCCCGGGTGCGTCGCAGCGACGTATTCGACGTATCCGATCCGTTGGCAGCATTGACCACATCGGGCGACGCCGACGACTGCGTGATCGTCAGCAAACCCGTTGCAGTTGGCATTGCTTCCCGATCCGATCCGACCTCCTGCGCCACCGCCGCGCCGCTCGACAACAACGCAGCGAACGCGACGGCTGCCGCGATGGATGCAGTGGACCGACCGGTCAGCGGCATGGCGCGTGAAGCGCCGCTACGAAGTGGCGGTGAAACGAACGGCGAAAGCCCCCGGGCGAGCGACAACAGTCGCGAAATGGACGCTGCCGAAATCGGCGCATAGCGCAATCGTGTGAACACCGTTGCTGGCTCCTGAAGATGCCGAAAAAGGGCAACGGTACCTACGGACCTCGCCGCCCCAAGCGCGGCGAGCGGAAGCGCGTTCGCTCCCGCTCGCCGCGACGACGGTCAAGATACCAGACTGTGAGCGAAGGCAACACGTTCGTTACATTGGCGACCTTCAGCCTACAGTTTTCAACCTGCTTTGATCCAATGTCATGCCACGTTATCTGACGACTAACAGGGCGTCCTCCTGTCGATCGATACCGCACCATACGCGCGTTATCCCCGCAAATCGCGAACTAACTACCATCAAAACCCATCAAGCCAACGGTAAAGTGCGAATGAAGCTGCGCGGATTCAATGGAAAAAACCACAGTCGCAATTTGATCATATGACGACCGTTAAGCAAATCGTCTACACTACTGCCGCTTAACATTGCGTCGAAAACGGCCTAGCATCAGGGCCGAATTTCAATCGCTTCTTTCCCCTATTGCCATTTTGCTTGCGAGCACACGACAACCGTGTCTTCCACACCTAACGAAAAACGCCGCGCGTTCCTGCGACAGTCTGCCGCAGTCATTCCCGTCGTCAGCCTGGGCGGATCGCTCCTCCCGTCTGCCTTCGCCAGCCCGCCTCCTGCTCCGCCGCTTGATCAATATCAGCCAACCTTTTTCCAGGCATCGGAGTGGGAATTCATCAAAGCAGCGACAGATCGGCTGATTCCTCCCAGCGCCGAAGGCCCTGGGGCATTGGAAGCCAATGTGCCGGTGTTCATCGATCGCGAGCTGCAGGGCGGCTATGGCGCTGCCGAAGACTGGTATATGGAAGGGCCCTTCGATACGAACGCGCCGGTCGCATTTGGCTATCAGTTGCCTTTTACCCCGGCGCAGCTTTATCGCCGAGGGATCGCGCTGGTGGACAAGTATTGTCAGCAGACCTGGCACAAGCCGTTCGCGGCATTGGATGCCGTCACGCGCGACAAAGTGCTAACGCAAATGGAAGCGAACGACATCGATTTTGCGACGCTCGGCGAAACGCAGATGCGCGCCGGCAACTTCTTTTCGTTTTTGCTGCAAAACACGAAAGAGGGGTATCTGTCAGACCCAATTCATGGTGGCAACCGCGATATGGGTTCCTGGAAAATGATCGGCTTCCCCGGTGCACGTGCGAGCTACACCGAGTGGATCGATCAGCATAACCGCCCTTACCCGCTCGGTCCGGTCGATCTTGCGGGGCGGCGCGGCTGA
>CAWUJR010000525.1:0-3116 GCA_963922375.1 uncultured Robbsia sp. | reverse complement strand
TGGGGCTGGTCGCACGGCGCGGCGATGCGCTCGCGCGCTTCGTTGCAGCGCATCCGCAGACACAGGTCAGTTGCTATACCGTCGACGTCACCGACACCGCCGCGCTGCAGGCGGCAGCCAACGATTTCATCGCGCGTCACGGCTGTCCCGATATCGTTATCGCGAATGCCGGCATCAGCGCCGGATCGATCAGCGGCATGGGCGATGTCGAGGTCTTCAAGCGGGTGATGGATGTCAACTACCTCGGCATGGTCGCGACATTCGAACCGTTCGTGCAGGCCATGCAGGCGGATCGGTCCGGCACCTTGGTCGGCATCGCCAGCGTGGCCGGCGTACGAGGCCTCCCCGGTGCCGGTGCGTATAGTGCGTCGAAAGCGGCCGCGATCCGCTATCTGGAAAGCTTGCGGGTCGAGTTGCGGGCGTCGAACGTCGCGGTGGTCACGATCGCTCCGGGTTACATCCGCACGCCAATGACCGATGTGAACCAATATCGGATGCCCTTCTTGATGGCGCCGGACGCGTTCGCGCGAAAGGCCGTCGATGCGATGCTCGCAAAGCGCCGCTTCACCGTATTGCCCTGGCCGATGCGGCTGGTCGCGATGATGCTGCATGTGCTGCCTCGCTGGCTCTATGACTTCGCATTCGCCCGCGCCCCCCGAAAGCCGCGCGTGCCCGAATGACGCGTGAGCGTTTGGTGGAAGTCGGGTGGAAGTCGGGTGAAATGCGGCCAGAGATGACAGCGACGCAATAAACCAACGACAATGATCGGGGCTTCGGCCTGTTACTGCCGCTTCTTTCTTGGAGTTCGTATGCGTCTGTCCCCGTTTGCCACCCTGCTGGCCGCCGCGCTACTCGTTCCCGCCGTCGCGCCGGTCGGCGCGTCCGCGGCGCCGTTGAAGCCGTTGGTAGTCTGTACCGAAGCCAGCCCGGACGGCTTCGATGTCGTCCAATACAATGCCCTGACCACGACCAACGCGTCTGCAGATGTCATCTTCAACGGTCTGGTCGCCTATGACGAGGCACAACACAAAGTCGTGCCCGCGTTGGCCAGCAGTTGGGATGTCAGTGCCGATGGCCTGACCTATACCTTCCATCTGCGAAACGGCGTGGCGTTCCAGACCACGGATGCGTTCAAGCCCAGCCGTCCATTCGACGCCGACGATGTCACCTTCACGTTCTCGCGGATGCTCGACGACAGCAATCCCTGGCACAAAGTGGCGGGACCAAGCGGGTTCCCACATGCGAAGTCGATGCAGTTGGGCAAGCTCGTCAAATCCGTCGATAAGGTGGATCCGCACACGGTGCGCTTCACGCTCAACCATCGCGACGCGACGTTTTTGCCGGTGCTGACGATGGGCTTTGCGTCGATCTATTCCGCCGAATATGCGGACCAATTGCTGAAGGCCGGCAAGACCACGCAGATGAATGACAAACCGGTCGGCACCGGTCCGTTCCAGTTGCGCAGCTATCAAAAGGACGCGGTGATCCGCTACGACGTGAACCCGTCGTACTGGGGGCCGAAGCCGAAGATCACCCGCTTGATTTATGCGATCACGCCGGACGCGAACGTACGCGCCCAAAAGGTCAAAGCCGGCGAATGTCAGATTGCACTGTCACCGTCGCCGCAAGACATCGCATTGGCCAAAGTCGACAAGACGTTGACCGTGGCACAAACGCCCGCCTTCATGACAGCCTTTGTCGCGATCAACACGCAGCATAAGCCGCTGGACAACCCGAAGGTTCGGCAAGCGATCAATCTGGCGTTCGACCGCGCGACCTATCTGAAGACCGTGTTCGACGGTACGGCCAGCCCGGCGACCAACCCCTATCCGCCCAACACGTGGAGTTATGCGAGCAGCGTGAGCGCCTATCCGCATGACATCGCCAAGGCAAAACAATTGCTGGCCGACGCCGGATTCCCGAATGGCTTTTCGACGACGATCTGGACGCGGCCCGGCGGCAGTGTGCTGAATCCGAATCCAAAGCTGGGCGCCGAATTGCTGCAGGCGGATCTGGCAAAGATCGGCATCACGGCGCAGGTGCGGGTCATCGAATGGGGCGAACTGATTCGCGACGCGAAGCAGGGACAGCACGACCTGCTCTTCATGGGCTGGGCCGGCGACAACGGCGACCCGGACAACTTCCTGACGCCGCAATTCAGTTGCGCCGCAGTGCAATCGGGGACCAATTTCGCGCGGTTCTGCAATGCCGGGCTCGACAAGGATATCGCCGACGCGAAGCTGACCGACGACCGTACGGCCCGTTCGCGCCTGTATGAGGCGGCGCAAAAGACGATCCACGATCAGGCGTTGTGGGTGCCGCTCGGCCATCCGGTCGCCTCGGCCATTCTGAGCCGCGATGTCAGCGGCTATGCGGCCAGCCCGTTCGGCCGCCAGCATTTCGATCAGGTCAGCGTGCAGTAAAGGCCGAGCGGACGGTTGAGTGATCGCTTGAGTCGACGCTCAGGACGGCGTGCTGCGGAAACGGAACACGCCGTCGTCGTCCTCGATGCGTTCGAGCACGCCGCGATACCAGAGGTAATGCAGATGCGCGAGCGCTTCGCCCAATGCGAACGTCGTCTGATGCGTGTCCAGGGCGCGGCGGAACATGAGTGGCAGAATGTCCGCCGCGGACATCGGTTTTCCGGCGGGCGGCCGACATGCGGCCTCCACCTCGGCCAACCGTGCGGCATGGTGTTCGCGCAGTTGCCGCAACCGCACATGCAGCCCACGAAACGGCTTGCCGTGCGACGGCAACACCAGCGTATCCGCAGGCAGATCGTCATAACGCCGCAACGACTCCAGAAAACCGCCCAGCGGATCGCCCTCCGGCTCCAGATCGAACACCGATACATTCGTCGAGATGCGGGGCAAGACCATATCGCCCGCGATCAGCACCTTCATCGACGCGTTATACAGCGCCGCATGCTCGGGCGAGTGACCGTAGCCGATGATCACGCGCCAATCGTGCTCGCCGATCCGCACCATATCGCCCCCCGTCAGCCGCCGGAAACGCGAGGGCACCGATGGCACGAGCTTCGGGAAATACGCGGCCTTGTGCGCGATCTGTTCCAGCGCGACCGCGTCGTCGAAGCCGTGCCGCTTCATATGCAGTGC
>CAWUJR010000524.1:0-3120 GCA_963922375.1 uncultured Robbsia sp. | reverse complement strand
TTACAAATGTCCGGTTTTGTTTCTCCGAGGTGCATCCTTACTATCGATGTCGCCTTCGGAGCCGATGATGAACGAACTTATTGGTCGCGCTCAGCATGAACGCGTTGCTACGCGTGAAGATTTATCGTGGGGGCCGTCGCGCGCCGTCTGAGTGGCGTCAAGGCCGCTGAACGATTACATCTGAGCGGGCGTCAATCTCACATCTGCGAATCGCTATACACCGCTGGCCGTCGCTAGACTAGCGACGACTCCGTCGATGCTCCGATGCGCACGGTCTGTTGCCACGCTTCGTCTCTCGAATGGTGACCGATGCTGACGACATAATCTGCATCTTCGATGACAAATCTCTTAACGCCGGCATGGAACCTGGCGATAATACGGGGCTCCGCTCGCAGACGAATCTTTTTCCGCTCACCCGGTTTCAGTGCGACGCGAAAAAACGCTGCGAGCCGCTTCGGGTAACCATCTGGCCCGAGTCGTGCCACATACAATTGCACAATCTCGCCGCAAGGGTTCGACGTGGTGGTCTCCGGGTCGGTGTGCGCAGGGCGTGGCAAATGGTCGACCGTCTGCGGAAAAGTGATCGGCAAGCGGCCTGAACGGTTTACGCGGCCGAACAGAATGCCGGCAATCGCGTCGGCGCCCCCGGAACCTGGAAACCACGCGCACATCACCGCGGCGACCTGCCCCAACCAAGGCATCGTCACCGGGCACCCCGTTTGCAACACGACGACCACATCGGCATGCGCTTTCGCTAATCGCGTAATCAACGCGTTTTGCTTGCCCTCTAGATCCAATCCGGAAGCATCGACACTCTCTGAACTCCATGACTCGGCGAAGACGATCACCGCGTCGGCGATGCGGGCTGCGGCTGCGGCTGCGGCCATCTCGACGTCTTTGCCGTTGAGGTAATCCACTTGTAACGCCGAAGATTGGGCACGTATAGCGTCCAACGGTGCCCCCGGTTGATAAACGCGCGACACCTCCAGGCCCATGATGTCGGTGCCCGAAAGCGATGTACTGCCGACAGGCGTGACAGACGATGAACCGCCGCCCGACAGAACGCCAATGTCGGCGTGGCCACCCACGACGAGGATACGTTTCAACCCTTGTGCCAAGGGTAAAACCTGTCGTTCGTTTTTTAACAATACGGTGCCTTTCTCGGCGGCTGCGCGGGCAATCAAGCAGTGTGCCGCATAGTCGATCGGTACGCCGGGTTGGGCGGGACGATCAATCGCACCCACTGCAAACAGGCTGCGAAGTTGGCGCCGAACCATATCGTCGATTCGGCTCATCGGTATCCGGCCGTCACGCACTGCGGTCTTGAGCGGCGCATCGAAGAAGCGCGCTGAATCAAGATTGGCTCCTGACCGCACGTCCAAGCCGCCCATGATGGCTTCTTCGGTCGAATGGGTCGCGCCCCAATCAGACATCACCCAGCCCGGATAACCCCACTCCCCTTTAAGAACGGTGTTTAGCAAAAAGGCGTTTTCCGTTACATGCGTGCCATTGTGAAGGTTATAGCCAGGCATGACCGCGCCAGGATTGCCAGTCTCGATGGCTATCTGAAAAGCAAGCAAGTCCGATTCATGCGCGGCGTTCGGCACGGTGCGTGCCAGCGTGCGCCAGAGGTCCGATCACGCACTTTCCCGTCGCTACCGGCGGCCAGGCATTAATCGACGATCGTGCGATTTCGGCCGTCACGCTTGGCGGTATACAGCGCCCGATCGGCTCGTGCGAACAAGTCGCGAAACGTGATTGCAGAGCGAATGTCCTTCACGGCAACGGTGGCACCCAAGCTGATCGTCACCACGCCGAGTGGCGATCCAACATGCCGATATTGCAAAGCTTCGATTTCCGCGCGAAGCCGTTCGCCAAGCGCCGTCATCTCAGTATGCGAGGCGTCGGACACCACAATACCGAATTCCTCTCCTCCCAAGCGACCGGAGATGACGCGCTCGCCGTCCGAGACGGACAGGAAGATACGCGCGATCGCTCTCAGACACTCGTCGCCGGCAGGATGCCCGAAGCTGTCGTTGTACTGTTTGAACCAATCCACATCGATCACACCGAAGCCCATTGCCGAGCCAGGTGCCGTTTCTGCCCACTTTTTACGGACACTCTCGACAAAGAAACGTCGACTGAACAACTGTGTCAACGGATCGATCGCCGTTGCCATCCGCAATCGCAGATCATTTTCGATCATATGTCGCAAGTGAACGAACACCGCGCATTGCCCGGCATCGAGCTTGCGCGGCAGACGTCCCATCGCGCATAGTGCACCGACGACCTCGCCGTCAGGGCCATGTAGCGGTATCGCGGCGTAAAACCGCGTAAAGAAAGGCGCCCCGACAAGTACACAGTCGGCGAATTGCGGGTCCTGGCTCGCATCTTCCAAGACAAATAAATCGTTCCCCGATACTGCGTGATCGCATATGGCACGCGCCCGGGGTATCGCCGGGGCGTTGAATCCCACCTCGGCTTTGTAGTACTCGAGATCGGTATCAAGCAACATCACCGCCGCGCAATCGGCGCCGGTGACGGTCTTCACGATAGCCGCAGCATGGCGGAAGCATTCGCGTATCACCAAGTCGTCGTGCAAAAGCCAATCGACGACGGCAGACGCCCCCTCGGCAATTTCTGCCGATGCACTTGATTCATACGGGGTCACGGGATTGGCGGCGTGGTTTGACATGGCGAGCCAGCAGACAGGATGTTCCTTATGTAAACGGTCAAAGACAGCAAAACTTGAGCGCCAGTCCTTACAGCGCCCTTTCTTCCGCCGTGGTTCGGGCGGCGAAGCCCAATGAACGTATTTCCGTGCGGCCAAAAAAGTGGCTAAAACTCATTCCATTAGGATAAGTATTCTTATCTTTACAACCGCATTTTTTTGTTAAACTTGGGGTTATGAAAATGACCCAACCCCCTCTCATTGCTGCGCCAGAAACGCATGGCGGCCGTGCCGAACGACCGCTGTTTCCTGATGCGGGTGCATTGGCGGCGCTTCGCGCCTGGTATGCGGGCGTATCGGCGCGCGAAGCGGTCGAACGCTATCAAGTGGAGGAACTGGGCGATGGGGTATCGTCGCGCCGCGTCATCGGCGCGACGCGACGTGCGATG
>CAWUJR010000523.1:0-3121 GCA_963922375.1 uncultured Robbsia sp. | reverse complement strand
CGGGGCAGCTTGCTCAGAAGAGGGCTCGGCCGGGGTTCCGGCCGGGCGGCGCGCATCGGCGCGCAAAGGTTTGGCAACGTTCGACATAGCAGAGCATTATAATCGCGCCATGAATTCGCAATCCGATCCCCTCACTGTCGCCGAGTCCGCCACGCAAGCCCAGTTTGTCGACTGGCTGCGATCGGTCGCGCCCTATATTCACGCGTTCCGAAACAAGACCTTCGTGGTTGCGTTCGGGGGCGAACTCGTCCATGACGGCCGTCTGAACGCCCTGGTACAGGACGTCGCGCTGTTGCATGCGATGGGCATGCAGATCGTGCTGGTGCACGGCTCCCGACCGCAGGTCGAGGATTCGATGCGACTGCGGAATCTGACATCGCAATTCTCAGGCGGCATGCGGATCACCGACGCGCCGGCGCTCGAATCGGCCAAGGAAGCGGCCGGCGAAGTCCGGCTGGACATCGAGGCAGCCATCAGTCAGGGTCTGCCGAACACGCCGATGGCGCACGCGCACATCAGCATCGTTTCCGGCAATTTCGTCACGGCCCGCCCGGTCGGGATCGTCGATGGCGTTGATTTCCAGCATACGGGCATCGTACGCAAGGTCGACGCAGACTCGATTCGCCATTCGCTTGCGAACCGCAAGCTCGTCTTGTTGTCGCCCCTCGGCTTCTCGCCGACCGGCGAAGCGTTCAACCTCGCGATGGAAGACGTGGCGGCGGCCGCCGCCATCGGGCTGCGCGCGGACAAGCTGATCTTTATCACCGAAAAACCCGGCGTCATCGATGAAAATGGCGAACTGCTGCGCGAAATGTCACTCGACGACGCGCAACGGCTAAGGGAAGCGGCGAATATCGACGAGGACATCGCGTTCTATCTGCGGCACGTCGTCCGCGCCTGCCGCAGCGGCGTACCGCGCGCGCATTTGATCCCGTACGCGCTCGATGGGTCGATTCTGCTCGAATTGTTCTCGCACGACGGCGTCGGCTCGATGATCGCGTACGAAAATCTGGAAAGCCTGCGCGAAGCCACGCCGGACGACGTCGGCAATATCATCCAACTGATCGAACCGCTTGAAAACGATGGCACGCTGGTACGCCGCGACCGGCATCAATTGGAACGCGATATCGATCATTTCTCGGTTATCGAACACGATGGCGTGTTGTTCGGCTGCGTGGCGCTTTACACCTATCCACAGGAGCGAATCGGTGAGATGGCGTGTTTGACGGTCTCGCCCGAGGCGCAGGGTTCAGGCGACGGCGAGCGCTTGCTCAAGCGCATCGAGCAGCGCGCGCGGGCACGCGGTCTAAACCGGATTTTTGTGCTGACCACCCGCACCGAACACTGGTTTCTGAAACGCGGCTTTGTCAAGGCATCGGTCGACGATTTACCCGAGGATCGCCGCCGCCTGTACAACTGGCAGCGCAAATCGCTGGTACTGATCAAACAACTCTAACCCCTCTACCGTAGCGCCGCGCCACGCTGCGCGCGCTCACCACCCTCTATCTGAAGGAGATCATCGATATGGCCCGCATCGTTCACTGTGCGAAGCTCGACAAAGACGCGGAAGGACTCGACTTTCCGCCGGTTCCGGGCGAACTCGGCAAGCGCATTTATGAAAGTATCTCGAAGGAAGCGTGGCAAAGCTGGTTAAAACAGCAAACCATGCTGATCAACGAAAATCGCCTGAATATGGCCGATACGCGCGCGCGCCAGTATCTGTTGAAGCAGACGGAAAAGTTCTTCTTTGGTGAAGGCGCCGATGCTGCGAGCGGCTTCGTTCCGCCGCCAAGCGAGCATTAAGCGGCATTGCACCGGCCGCCGACATCGCGATGGCAACGGCCGGCCGGTGCAACAAAGCATCGAAGACGCACGTGCGGACGCGCTGTCCGGTACGATAGCGCGCCACTCGACAGCACGCGTAGACGCTTACCGCAATGCGTCGAAATCCACCTTCTCCACGCCTTTCGACGTCGCAAAGATGCCGACATTCGCGTGCTGCAATGCAAATACCCCCGTCGTCAGCACGCCCGCCCATTCATTGATCTGATGCTCGAAATGCAGCGGATCGTGCATCTTCAGGCCTTTCACATCCAGGATCTGGTGACCATTGTCGGTGATGAACACCGATCCATCGGCGGCCAGACGCAGCGTAGGCGCGCCACCGATCGCTTGCAACTGACGTTCGATCTTTGCCCGTGCCATCGGCACCACTTCAACCGGCAACGGAAAGCCGCCCAAGACCGGCACGCGCTTTGTCTCGTCTGCGATGCAGACAAACACCGACGACATCGACGCGACGATTTTCTCGCGCGTCAACGCACCGCCCCCCCCTTTGATCATATTGCCAAGCGGATCGATTTCATCGGCACCGTCGACATAGATCGGCAGCGTGCCGCAATCGTTGGGATCGACGACCTGGAAGCCGAGCGCCTCGAGCCGGCGCGTGGTGTCGGTCGAGCTGGACACCGCTCCGGCATAACGGCCGCGGTGCGGTGCCATCGCATCGATGAAACAATTGACCGTCGTGCCGGTTCCGACACCCAGTATCGCCCCTTCGGGCACGTGCTCGAGCACGTAATCGGCGGCGGCACGCCCTACCCGCTGTTTCAATTCGTCCTGGGTCATCACTCGGCTTCAGTGTAAAAATGAGAGGCCCGTAGTTTACCGAAAGCCGAACGCTTCAGCGCCGTATTTCGTTCACTGGACAGCATGACATGCACCACGGGTAACCGGATACAAGCGTACGCCGCGGCGCCTCAGGCTTTCGCGAGTCGCTGACGCACCGCTTCAAACAAACATACACCCGATGCGACCGAGACGTTCAGGCTCTCGACACTGCCCAGCATCGGAATATGCATCACTTCGTCGCACAGATCGGTGGTCAAACGGCGCATGCCCTCGCCTTCTGCGCCCATCACGATCGCGACCGGACCGTCCAGACGCGTTTGATAGACGCTCGCGCTCGCCTCGCCGGACGTACCGATGATCCACACGCCTGCATCCTTCAGCTCGCGCAATGCGCGACTGAGATTGGTGACGGTGATGTAGGGCATCGTTTCAGCCGCACCGCTGGCGACCTTCGCCGCCGTCGCATTCAGGCCCACCGCACGGTCGCGCG
>CAWUJR010000522.1:0-3123 GCA_963922375.1 uncultured Robbsia sp. | reverse complement strand
GCGAAGTGCTACCGCATCGCGCGCACGTCCCGTCCCGGCACCGTCGTCCGGCGTGGTCGTGCCGCCACCGTCGAAAACCATCGTCTTGGCCTGGCCGGCAGTCGGACAGATCACCAACAACTTCGACGGCAGCCGTAACAAAGGGATTGATATCGCCGGGCAAAAAGGCGATGCCGTGAAAGCGGCTGCGCCGGGACAAGTTGCCTATGTCGGGCAGTTGCGCGGCTATGGCAATCTGCTGATCATCAAACATAAAAACGGCTTCCTGACTTCGTACGCACACCTGCAAAACACGATCGTCAAGGAAGGCCAGACGGTCGCCGCCGGTCAGAATGTGGCATCGATCGGTGACACCGAAACCAGCCGACCGCTACTGCATTTCGAAGTGCGGTACGACGGCCAACCGGTCAATCCGGCAAAATATCTGCCGTCGCGCTGACGCGGGACGTGCGGTCCCCGGCATGGAGAGACGGTTCAAGTACAGGATGATGAGAATGAACGTTGGGGCTTTCAATTCGGCTAGCAAGCGTGTTGTCTGGCTATTGCTTGCCGGTGCCAGCCTGCTGGCAGGCTGCGCCAATTCCGCCAAGCTGACGTATTTGCCGAATGGCAACACCGGCTTTGCCATCAACTGCAGCGGCAGCGATGCGAGCGCCGGCTGGGGCGATTGCTACAAGCAAGCCAGCAACGCGTGCGGCGCATACGGCTATGACGTCATCTCCAAGGACGACGAAAAGGGTGCGACCACCGGTGGCTCGCTGATTGGTGTGTTCGGCGCGAATATCAAGAACCGCTCGATGCTCATCCAATGCCGTAAGTAGGCGGACACGCTACGCGATCGAGTCCGTCGAAGGCGGCTAACTCGAACAAGTGCGCATCGTTATCGATGCCGAGCTTGCGCATGGCCGACGCCCGCTGCGCACTGACCGTTTTCACGCTGCGGCCGAGTCCTTCGGCGATGGCGGGCATGCTGACTCCCTCCAGATAGCGATGCAGGACCAGCGATTCGCATTCGGTCAACCGTCCACCGGCTGTCCCATAGGCGGGCGAACGCTTTTGCGCGGCTTCGTAGACGGATCGCACCGCCGGCGCGAGATAACGCTCCCGACGCATCGCCGCCCGCACTGCACTGACCAAACATACGGCTGCGTCACGCTTGCTGACGAAACCCAACGCCCCTGCCCGCAAAGCACTGCCGATAAGCGCCGCGTTGTCGTACATACTCAACACCACCACACGAATATCCGGATGGCTTTCGCGCAGCCGGCGCAATAGCGACAAGCCATCCAAGCGTGGCTCGCCGGGCATCGACAGATCGGTGATCAAAATGTCACAAGACGCATGCGCCAGCCAAGTCATCAACGGGCGCGGGCCATCGTGCTGCGCCACCAAGTGCAAATCGATATGTCCCGACAGTGCTTCCTTGACCGCCAGTTGCGCGACAGGATGATCATCAACGGCCACGACCGTGATCTTTTCTTTCATGGGTATCCGATTCCGTTGTGCGCCGTTCGAGGGCGATCCGTCGAGAAACGCTCGATCGGGATGCAGGGATGCAAAGACGCGATCGCGAAAGCCGCCGTCACGTGCCCTTTCGCAAGGATAATCAGGCTCCCGCCGACTTATGAATAGGACCATTCCTATTCATTGCCAATGGACACCCGTGCGGCACGACCGTCGACAGGCTCCTCCGAGAAAGTCAGCTTAGCGTTGACAAACCCAAATCTTCCGCGTATAAAGGAGGATTATTGTTTCCAGGGTAGACACGCCTTGCCTCGTGCAAGTCACTCCGCCTCCCCACACGCTTGATTTTGCGGTCAGCGTCGAGGTTGTCGAGAGCCGGCTTATACGATAGGCCTCTGTCGGCGGCAGCGAATTTTGCTGGTCTGCCTTGATTTTACGGTTGGGGAACCGTAAAACTGACTATCTCGATCCCTTAAAGGAAGGCCTGTGACCACCATCGTTATTAAAGAAAACGAGCCGTTTGAAGTTGCCATGCGGCGTTTTCGCCGGAACATTCAAAGCCAAGGGCTGATCGCTGAAGTACGTGCACGTCAAGCGTACGAAAAGCCGACGACCGAGCGCAAGCGCAAGAAGGCTGCTGCAAAAAGCCGTACGCGTAAGCGCTTGAGCCGCGATACGCTCGCTCCGAAGCTGTACTGATCCGGCGCGACTGGTGAAAAAGCCGGGAGGGATGTTTCCTCCCGGCTTTTTTGCGTCCAGCGCGCTCGCTACTAGGGTGGGTCTACAGCGGGTCTACGGGTTAAACGCGGCGGCGGGTCTACGGGTTAACCTCGGGTATGAGCGGATAGGCGGTAGCGCATAACTGTTGATACGATGTAGGCTAACTTACTTCGCCTCTATCCTTCATACGCCCATGCCTCTCGATCACGCGGCTCTGCCCCCTCTTCTGGTATTCGGTGAAGCGCTGACCGACTTCGTCATGCGGGGCGACAGCCGCTGGCAGAGCGCCGCTGGCGGCTCCTGTTGGAATGTCGCCCGCGTCACGTCGATGCTCGGCGTGCACACCGGTTGGGGCGGCGCGGTCAGTTGCGACCTGTTCGGCGACGAAATCGTCGAAAAGTCGGCGCGTGCAGGCTTGGACAAGCGTTTCCTGCAGCGCGTGAACAAGCCGCCCCTGATGGCGATGGTGCACCGCACCGATCCGCCGGACTATTTCTTTCTGGGTACCGACACGGCCGACCTCGCTTTCGATGACGCCGCGCTGCCGGATGGTTGGCAAGCTCACTGCCAAATTGCGCATTTCGGTTGCATCAGCCTTGTCCGTGAGCCATTGGCCAGCCGGCTGGTCGGGATTGCCCGTCAACTACGTCAGCAAGGTACCCGCATCAGCTTCGATGCAAACTATCGCAATTTGATGGGTGCCGATTACGCGACATTCTTCGAATCGATGGTCGCCAACGCGGACATCGTCAAAGTCTCGGACGAAGACGTCGGACGCATCTATCCGGGGCAGCCACAGGCCGAAGTGCTGGCGCGGCTACAGACGCTGCAACCGCAGGCAATGCTGCTGTACACGCGCGGGGCGGAAGGCATGACGCTGTTCGTCGGGGACCGGCGCTACGAGCAGCCAGCCATCCGTGTCGAGGTGAGCGACACCGT
>CAWUJR010000521.1:0-3164 GCA_963922375.1 uncultured Robbsia sp. | reverse complement strand
CGCGGGCAACACTGAATTCGACGGAGACGACAACCATGCCGCGTAGTGCCCCCAAAACTTCACCGCCCTCGCCCGATACCGTCCAGACGGACAGCGTCGACACGATCGATGCAGCGAAGGGTCGCGAGGACATCCACGCCGCAGGCGCGACAGCCCCGTCGGCAACAGCGTCATCATCGACACCGCCGCCCGCTGCGCATGCCGGCCTTGCGCAATACGATATCGACGCATTGGTCGAAGCCCGCCATTGGGACCCGTTTTCCGTGTTGGGACCGCACCGGGTCGAATACGACGTCTCGCCCGGCGACGGCGCGAACACGCCAACCGACGACGCCACATCCAGGTCCGCATCCGCCACCATGGTGCGGGTCATGCTACCCGGCGCACAAAAGGTCGAGATGATCGACGCCGAAGGGCATCTGATCGGCACCTTGACCTCGCTCCATCCGGCGGGCCTCTTCGCTGGCGCGGTATCAGTACACTCGGCACACGACGCGCCCGCTTCGACGCCACCCTACCGACTGCGTATCCATTGGGCGTCCAGCATACAGGACGTCGAGGATGCCTACGCGTTTGGTACTGTCCTTCAAGATAGCGATCTGGAGCGATTGGCGTGGGGCGATCCGTCGGCAGTGGAAGGCTGCCTGGGCGCGCGGCTGCAGACGGTGCACGGCGTGCGCGGCGTATTGTTCGCCGTCTGGGCACCGAATGCGAAGCGTGTCTCCGTCGTCGGCGATTTCAATAGCTGGGACGGCCGCCGCCACCCGATGCGCACGCGGTTTCAAGCCGGCGTGTGGGAGATCTTCATTCCTGGGATTGGCGCGGGCGAGCGATACAAATACGAAATTGCCGCACGCGACGGACGCGTGCTGCCGCTGAAAGCGGATCCGGTCGCGCGGCAGACCGAACGACCGCCGGCGACCGCCTCGATCGTCGCAGACGACAGCGGCATCCAGTGGTCGGACGAAGAGTGGATGCGCAGTCGTGCGAGCCGCCAGAACGCGCAAGCACCGATCTCGATCTACGAGGTGCATGCCGAGTCGTGGATGCGCGTGCCGCAGGAAAACAACCGGGCGCTGGATTGGGACGAACTGGCCGATCGCCTGATCCCGTATGCCAAATCGCTCGGTTTTACCCATCTGGAATTTCTGCCGCTGGCCGAGCACCCGTTTGGTGGCTCGTGGGGCTATCAGCCGCTTGGCCAGTTCGCACCGTCCGCACGTTTCGGTTCGCCAGAACAATTCGCCCGTTTCGTCGATCGCGCGCATCGCGAAGGTCTGGCTATTCTGGTGGATTGGGTTCCTGCCCATTTTCCGAACGACGCGCACGGCTTGATAGAGTTCGACGGCACCCCGCTTTACGAACACGCCGATCCGCGCGAAGGCTATCACCCGGACTGGAATACCTGGATTTTTAATCTCGGCCGCAATGAAGTCGCCGGCTTCATGCTCGCGTCCGCCCTATCCTGGCTGAACCGCTTTCATGTGGACGGTCTGCGGGTCGATGCGGTCGCATCGATGCTATACCGCGATTACAGCCGCAAGGATGGCGAATGGATTCCCAACTGGCATGGTGGCCGCGAAAACTATGAGTCGATCAATTTCCTACGGCGCTTGAACGAAGCGGTCCATCGCGACGTGCCGGGTGCGATCACCGTCGCCGAGGAATCGACGGCCTGGCCCGGCGTCACCGCCCCGGTCGACGAGGGTGGCCTTGGATTCGATTTCAAGTGGAATATGGGATGGATGCACGACACGCTGCACTACATGCAGCGCGATCCGCTGTACCGTCAGCACCATCATCAAGAGATGACATTCGGGATGGTGTACGCGTACTCCGAGCGTTTCGTCTTGCCGCTTTCGCATGACGAGGTCGTGCATGGCAAGGGCTCGTTGCTCGGCCGCATGCCCGGCGACCGTTGGCAGCGCTTCGCAAGCCTACGTGCGTATCTGGGTTTCATGTGGGCGCATCCGGGCAAGAAGCTGCTGTTCATGGGCGGCGAACTCGGCCAATTCGCCGAATGGAACCACGACCAGATGCCACACTGGCATCTGCTCGAAGACGATATGCATGCCGGCATCCAACGCGTGGTCGGCGACTTGAACCGCCTGTACACGAAGACCTCCGCGTTCTACGCCAGCGACAGCGACCCGGCCGGATTCAGTTGGCTTGTCGGCGATGACGCGGGCAATAGCGTCTACGCATTTGCACGCCGCGACGGTGACAGCACCGTGGTGGCCATATCGAACATGACACCGATGCCGCGC
The DNA here is from genome assembly GCA_963922375.1 of uncultured Robbsia sp. GTDB lineage: Bacteria > Pseudomonadota > Gammaproteobacteria > Burkholderiales > Burkholderiaceae > Robbsia. Next base: position 897 of record CAWUJR010000521.1, on the reverse strand, counting down.
GAAGACTATCGCATCGGCTTGCCGCATGAGGGGTACTGGCGCGAAGTACTGAACACCGATGCAGGCTTCTATGGCGGCTCGAACATGGGTAACGGCGGCGGCGTGCGCGCGCACGCGGCGCCCTCGCATGGTCAAGCATGGTCCGCGTCGTTCACGTTGCCGCCGCTGTCGACGATCATCCTCGCCTCGCCTTAACGACGAAGATATTCGCGGACGCCGGCCACGTCACCGGGGCATCACCGATGCCACCGGCGTCACGTGTTGCTCGCTTGCACAGACGTCTGCGCGATAGGCTCCCGCAACCGTATCGCGGGCACCTATCCAAACGTTGCACGCTTTTCCCGACGAAGGACTGCCGCACGACTTTAAGGAACCCCAATGATTCCCGACCGTCTGCTTCCGGGCCTGCCCTTCCCGCTTGGCGCCCACTGGGATGGGCTGGGTACCAACTTCGCCGTCTTCTCGGCCAATGCTGCCGCGATCGAGTTGTGTATCTTCGATCCGTCCGGCCGGCGTGAAATCGCCCGACTCCCGCTACCGGAATGCACCGACGAGGTGTGGCACGGCTATCTCCCCGACGCGCATCCGGGCATGCTGTACGGCTATCGCGCGTATGGCCCCTATCAGCCGCTGCAAGGCCATCGCTTCAATCCGCATAAGCTCCTGCTCGATCCGTACGCGAGGCAGCTACAAGGTCCGCTGCGGTGGTCGGATGCGCTGTTCGTATATCGACTGAATTCGAGCCGTGCCGACTTATCGTTCGATCGCCGCGACAGTGCCGCCGGCATGCCGAAATGCGTGGTGACCAGCGATCATTTCGATTGGTCCGACGATCGCCGTCCTGCCCGCCCCTGGGCAGACACGGTCATCTACGAGGCACACGTGCGCGGCATCTCC
>CAWUJR010000520.1:0-3168 GCA_963922375.1 uncultured Robbsia sp. | reverse complement strand
GTGGGGCTTGTCAGCGCAGGCACCCCGAGCACCCCCGGCCCCGCGCTGATGCGCTTGCTGCAAGAAGTCAATGTTCTACGCGCGTTGCTCGACGAATGCCACCACTCGATTCGCGAGTTGTACGCGCATCTTGATGCCAACGGCGTCAGCGTCGAAGTGGTGTTCCAGGTCGAGCGGATGCGTGAGCGTCTGGTGCGCTTCGAGCGACTGCTGGATGCCTGGATGACGACCGACGATCCCGCGTCGCAAGCGCGGCTGATCGCGGATTTGGTACGCGCCACGCGGGCACGGCAGAGCGTCGGTCATCTGGTGCGGATGAACTTCGCGCTTCTGGCACGAAAGATGATCGAGAGTTGCGCACAGACCGGTGGCCATTACATCGCCTACGACCGGCGCGAGTACGGGAAGATGCTGTGGATGGCCGCTGGCGGGGGCGCGGTCACGGCGGTCACGGTGTACGTCAAATTCTTTGTGACCGGCGCGCATTTGCAGCCGATGGTCGAAGGCTTCCTGGCCGGCGTGAACTATGCGCTGAGCTTTGTGCTGATGCATTTTCTGCATTTCACGCTGGCAACGAAGCAACCGGCGACGACCGCACCGGCCATCGCCCAGCGGCTCGAGGACACCGGCACGCCTGCAGGCCTGGATGCATTCGCGGCCGATGTGGTCGCGTTGATGCGCACGCAAGCCGCGGCGGTGCTGGGCAATCTGGTGCTGGTGTTTCCCCTCTGTCTGGGTGCGCAACTGCTGTGGGCGCATTTCGTCGGCGGTAATTTGATCACGCCGCAAAAGGCGCAGGCGACGCTGCGGTCTTTTTCGGTTCTCGGACCGACCCCGATCTGGGCGGCGATGACCGGCGTGCTGCTTTGGCTCTCGAGCTTGCTCGCCGGCTGGGCCGAGAACTGGTTTGCACTGCATCGCATTGCCGATGTGCTGTTCTACAACCGACGCTTACGCTTCGTGCTCGGCGATGGCGGCGCGGCACGGATCGCCTCATTTTGGCGACGCAATTTCTCCGGCATCGTCAGTAATCTGGCACTCGGCATGATGCTCGGTTTAGTGCCGTCGATTCTGACCGCCTTCGCACTGCCGTTCGAAGTGCGACACGTCACGCTGTCCACCGGCTCGATCGCAGTGGCGCTGGGCGTACTGGGGCCGTCGGTCTTACATCATGCGCCGTTGTGGTGGGCGGTCGCCGGTACCGCAACGATGGCGGTGCTCAATGTGGCCGTCAGTTTTGCGTTGGCTTTCCAGATGGCGCTGCGTTCGCGCACCAGTCTACCTGTGGATCGACGTGAGATTTATCGCAGCATCGTTCGCCGCGTCGTCGCGCATCCGGTCGAATTGTTTTTCCCGGCGGCCAGTGCCAAGGCTCCCGCCGCAGGCGTCGCGCACCCGTCGCATGACGAACGACAGGAAAGCGTGCCCTCGCAAAAGGATGCGGTATCGCGTGAGCCGTTCTGAACGACCCGTACGATGGAGCCCGTGCAGTGCCTCTCCCATTCAGGCGCAACGCAAAGGAGACAGACCGGCGATGACTTTGCTGTTAGATTACGTAAGGTGAGGGCGACGGGCCCACAGCAAAGGATAAAAAAAAGAAAATGGATCTGATTCACGCAATGCGAGTGTTCGCTCGGGTGGCGGAGGCGGAGAGTTTTACCCGGGCGGCGCAGCAGTTGGATGTGTCGGTGCCGGTGGTCACACGCAGTATCGCGTCGTTGGAACAGCACCTGGATATCCGTTTATTCAACCGCACGACGCGGCGGGTCGCGCTGACCGACGCCGGACAGTCCTATCTGGAAGGCTGCAAGGCCGTCCTCGATCAGATCGAAGACATCGAAACCAATGTTGCCCGCACCTCGAGCGAAACGCGCGGCGGCCTGCGTGTGGTCACGTCGGCCGGATTCGCATTGATGCGTTTGGCACCGGTATTCGCGTCGTATCGCGAGCGGTTTCCGGGGATCGCCGTGCAGGTGACGCTGATGGACCGGCCGGTCGATATCATCGACGAAGGCTATGACCTGGGCATTGTCGCGGAGCACATGGTGAAGTCGGAAACGCTGATCATGCGACCGCTCGACACCTTATCGCGTATTCCGGTTGCCTCGCCTGCCTATCTTGCTCGCGCGGGTGCGCCCACTTCGCCCATGGATCTCGAGCGGCTCGCCTTTCTCGCGCCGAGTAACGACATGCGGGGGCATCACTGGAATTTCACCGATGGCGAAGTCACCTCCAGGGTGCACCTGACGCCGGTGTTTTCGTCGAATTCGCCGTTGATGTTGCAGAGTGCCGCGCTTGAAGGGATGGGTTTCGCGATCCTGCCCGGCAGCATGGTCGAACCGGAGCTGAAAAGCGGGGCGTTGGAGCGGCTGGTGGCCCCGGCCATTGTCCAAGACGGCGATGTCTCACTCTTTTTGATCTATCCGAGCCGACGTTTCATCAATCGGCGGGTGCGGACATTCATCGATCATGTGACCGCCTTTTTCGAAAAGGCGGACTGACCGAGGGCTGCCATCAGTTGCCGAAATACGGCTTGCAGAAACTGTTTGGTCCGACGCAATCCCCCTGACCGGTGTCCCCACCTGACGAATGGTGGCGAACCTCAGTGGCATGCCCGTTACCGTTCGTGGCGTTACGTGTATCGGCATGGGCGAAAGGCGCGCTGCCCATGGCGGCAACGCTGGCACACGTGGCGACGATAACTTTCCAGGATTTCATGATGACAACTCCGACAAAGGGATGGGTCAAATGAAAAACAACTCGAATGCTCTCAGTACGCGAGCCAGCACATAAGGCGGCAGAATGGGGGCGGCTCCGGTGGACGGATCGGCATCCAACTGACTCGGATAGGCCTGTGCCGCTAGGCGCTTTGCTTGGGTAACCGAACCAGACAAGAGCAGGCGGCGTGCCCGATCCCACGGCAGGCGAGGGTCGCCGGGTTGCGCCCAATGCCAGGCCCAGATCGGCAACTCGATCAGACGGGCTGACAGGGCAGCTGCGGCACGGGCGGATGCGCGCCCCACCGCTTCGTGATCCGGATGCCCATCGAAGCGCCAACTGCTGAACAGGACGTCATCGGCGCGGCAATGATGTTGTAGAAACGTACATAACGCGTCTTCATGTGCGCCGACACTGCCGTCCGGAAGGTGCGCGCGCAGCACTGGAATC
>CAWUJR010000519.1:0-3179 GCA_963922375.1 uncultured Robbsia sp. | reverse complement strand
TGCCGAGCATCCAGGAGCAGCACACGTTTGCTGGGCGTTGCTGGCCGGCGGACAGTCTGCCGCCGTGGACGATGGCGAGCCGGGTGGGACGGCGGGGCGGCCGATGCTCGACGTGTTACGCCACCAGCAACTGGAAGGCGTGCTGGCGACCGTCGTACGGTATTTCGGTGGGGTGAAACTGGGTGCCGGTGGTTTGGTGCGTGCGTATACCGATGCCGTTGCACAGGCGCTGTTGACCGCCGACAAGATCGCGTTGGTGCCGATGCGCGAACTTCATTGCGCAGTCCCGTATGCGCTGGAGGGGTGGCTGCGCCGGCAGATCGATGCCGCTGGCGCGGCATTGCTCAACGCCGAGCATGGCTCGCTGGTCTCACTGCGCTTCAGCATTGCCGCCGATCAGGCGGAAGCGATCGTGGCGGCCATCAACGAAGGCGGTCAGGGGCGGGTGGGCTGGCTGCGATAGTGACGCAATCACCGCCCGCAGTCCACCGCGACCGTTTCGTAATGCATATTTCGTTCGATCGATGCGGGCGTGTCGAAGCGCAGCAGTGCACCGTCACGCTGCGTGGCGACCGCGGCGCCATTCACGGTTACCCGGCACGATCGGGCATTGGCCAGCGAGACGAACGGTTGATAGTGGCCGGCAAAATCGAACTGCATACCGTTCGCACGACGGATGAAGTGACGAACAAAGCCGTTTGCGATGGCGATATACGCTAGCCCGTTCGCTGTAGACGCGTAAGACGCGCTACCGTCGATCGAGAAACGTGCGGTGCCGTCGTCGAAGTGGATATAGGTGCCGTCCGAACCCTTCGTAAAGCCCGTCAGACCTGATGCGTCCGACAATGCCGGTGCACTATCGAACGGCCAATGCAATTCCCGAATGCTGCCATTACCGCGCACTAACCAAGCGGCGTGACGGCCACTATGGCCGCCATTCGCAGCGCTGTCACCGCCTGCATGACCCTCCGCCGGCATCACCTCACGCGCCACCGCGAACGTGCGCCAATCCTGCACCTTCTGAATATATTCGCTTACGTAGACCGGCATCACCGGCTGCTTCAGCATCGCCGTGAAAATCTCGTTCAACGCGTGCAGTGAGGCCACTTTGGTGCCGCTGTACATGTGGTAATAGATGTCGATCGGTTTAAACCGGAGCGGTGCATCGGTCAGCGCAAAAGTCTCCATCACCCGGGTGAAACCATAGAACGGCCCCTGCCAGTCGTTCGTATAGACGTTCTCGTCCTGGTTCGGTGCATAGACTTGATACGCACCGGGACCCTTGTTCACGCCGATCGGCGCTACTGCGGTCCAGGTGTTCATCGACTTCGTGATCGTCGTGTCGCCGCCGTTGAAGTTTTCGACACCCGCTTCGTAGACTTTGCGTACGGCGATCTCCGGCGGTCTGCAGTTGCCCGACCACTGCAATACGACGGTTTTCTTGCCGGGGGGCGCGAGCCGTGAATTGATGTAATCGATCGACCCCTGGATCTCGCGATCCAGACTGAAGTGATAACCCGGAATGTTCAGCGAAAAGGCCGTATCGCCACCCGCGACGTCTTCGCGTGCACCATTCCCGTTATCCACTTCTTCCCATTCGAACGGATGCGAGTAGGTGTGCGAGCCGATTTCGACATTCGGCAACGCGAACATCTTGCGCGCGATCTCTTCCAGGCGCGGGGAGATGGCGGGGTACAGGCCATCGGGACCGACTTCGCCCTCGATGACCGAGAGCGTCATCGGCACATGGAAGCGGGTCCAGATCTGCTCGTACAACGCTTGACCGGAATAATCCGGCCCGGGGAATTCCGCGCGTGACGCAAAGCCGTCCCCATCCACATGGGTCATGAACAGGCGGCGACCGTTCTCGGTCGTGACGCTTGGCGAAGGCATCGTCTGCAGATGCAGTGCCGCTTTCAAAAAATCGATCGGTTGCAGCGCCCAGCGACCCTGTTCGATGCCGCCCAGCCAGACCACCGTGTACGGACTCAGCGCATAGCCGCCCCACGACGTCAACGCGACCGGATCGACGACGGTACCGTTCGCCGACAAGCTCAGTAGCGGGCGACTTCCCGGGCCGCTGCGGATCGGTAGCAGATCGCGCGCATCCGGTTTCGGATCGTATTCGAAGCCGATCATCGGATCGCGGCTGACCACGCTGACCGGTCCGGTCAGGTTGTCGACATTGATCGTTTGCATATGCAGCGGATCGGCACCATTGGCGTTGTCCATGCCGGTCGGATCGAAACCGAAATGATCGAAGAACGCGACCGGAATATGATCGGTGATGCGCGCGGTGATCCAGCCTTGCCACCCCTGCGGGTCGGGCACGCTGTCGTTCTGGAACCAGGCGACAATGCCGGCATAGCGGTCCGGGCGAATATCCGCCGGTAACGGCGAACTCATGTCCACATACTCGACGTTATAGCCGAGGTAGTTCAGCGGCGTCGCGAGGCTGCGCACGCCTTGCGACATGTCGAGCGCCTGATTGCTGCCGGCGTCCTGAACGACCAGGATCGTACGCGGCAGCACTTCGATCTTGCCGACGCCGACGACATCGCGTGTGGGGCTGGTGACGTAGGGGACGATGCCTTGCGCCAGCACCTGGGCGGCAGTCTGACGGGCACATTGCCGATCCACCTCGCCGCAATATTCGATCGATATCACCGGAATGCCGGTGCGCTGCTGGAACGCGCGGGCGTCGGCCAGGCGTTGACTCGCTTCGTCGGCAGGGACCGATTGCGGCACCCGATCGGTCGCACTGAGTTCGCTGACGAGTGGTGGGCTGACGGCCGCATAAAACAAACGTCCGTCCGTCGACGTCGCGTTCGGCGCAGTGGCTTGCAACGCGTTCTCGCCGCCAGCGATCAATTTCGCGTCGGGAAAGCGGGCGCGAATGGCCGCTGCGGCGGCCATCGCAGAGGGGCTGTCCAGCAGAAAGCCGCGATAGCCGTGCTGCCATAGCGGCACGATCCGATCGGTGACGAAGGCGTCCGGCGCGAGGGTCGCATTGTCGTTGCCGGTCCGGGCCACCCACAGGGTGTGCGCTAACGGGTGAGCGGCTGGATCGAAGCCTTGCTGCGGATCGATTGCTACCGCGTCGAACGCCTGCAATTCCGCAATCGGCGGCGATGCGCCGTCGAAAAACGCAATGTTGGGCGACGCGTCGGTCGCGTCGG
>CAWUJR010000518.1:0-3184 GCA_963922375.1 uncultured Robbsia sp. | reverse complement strand
TGGCCGATGCAGCAGGCAAACCGGACGCTCCCACGCACGCGTCGCGCCCCACACTCCGGCAGATCGACCGCCAGTTGCGCGCGCGCGTGAAGCATGTCGTGGTCATCTACGCGGAAAACCGCAGTTTCAATAACTTGTTTGCCGATTTCCCCGGGCTCGAGCAACCGCTCTCGGCATTGCCGGCATCGCGCTACACGCAGCTCGATCGCGACGGCAAGACGGTATTGTCACGGCTCCCGGCGGTGCCGCAGGGATGGTTGACCGACGACCAGAGCGCCGACGGCATGGTGTACAAAAAAGGCGAGCAATATCGCGGCACGCTGCCGAATGCACCATTCGAACTGCGGGGCCCGGGCGGCGAGGCGCTGCCGTTATCGTTGGTGACGCACGATCTCTGGCATGTGTTCTACCAGAACCAGATGCAGATCAATGGCGGGCGCAACAATATGTTTGCCGCATGGGCCGATGCCGGCGGCTTGACGATGGGGCATTACCCGAACACCAGTTATAGTCTGCAGCTATGGAATATTGCGCGGGAGTTCGTGTTATGCGACAACTTCTTTCAAGCCGCATTCGGTGGATCGTTCCTGAATCACCAATTCCTGATTGCCGCCACACCGCCGCGTTATCCGAATGCAGACAACAGCATCGCCGCCTCGCTGATGGCGACCACCGTCAGCGGCGAACCGACGGACCCACGATTGCAGCCGCTACCCGCGTCGCCAGCCAGCGCGCTTGATGGCATTCCGACATTCGGCCCCAGCGCGTTGACCCCCGCTGAGCGGACCGCCGAGGGCACATCGCTCAGCTATAGCGTCAACACGATGATGCCGCCCTACGCACCAACCTCACCGAAAATCGTGTTGACGTCGGAGGGGATCGCCGACATGACCCAGAAGCGCAATGCCGCGGTGCTACCGCCGCAGACTCACGAACACATTGGCAACAAGCTGGACAAGAAAGGCGTGCAATGGGCGTGGTATGCGGGGGCGTTTGCTCAGACACTCGCGATGCATGGCCAGAATCTGAGCGATGGCACGCCGCCGATTCCGAACTTCCAATATCACCACCAGCCGTTCAACTATTTTGCGAACCTTGGACCGCATACCGCGGCGCGTGCGCAACGACTGCGCGATGGCGGTCTGGGCGATGAAATCTCGACTAATCGCTTCCTTGCCGACGCGCAGGCCGGTCAGTTGCCGGCGGTGACCTTCTACAAGCCGCAGGGCAACCTGAACATGCACGCGGGCTATGCGGACGTCGCGTCCGGCGATCGACATATCGCGCATATCGTCAGCGTGCTGCGTCAAAGCCCGCAGTGGAACGACATGGTCGTGGTCATCACCGTCGACGAGAATGGTGGCTGGTGGGATCACGTCGCGCCGCCAAAGGGCGACAGATGGGGGCCGGGCACGCGTGTGCCGGCGCTGGTCGTGTCGCCATTCGCCAAACGCGGCTATGTCGACCATACCGTGTACGACACCGGATCGATTCTGCGATTGATCACGCGAATTTTCGATCTCGACAGTCTCGACGGTCTGCTGGAACGCGACCGTGCGCTGGTCGCAAATGGTCATGCCCCGATGGGCGATCTGACCCATGCACTTGATCTGAGTTGATCGCTTTTCCGCGTGGGTCGACGCGCTGCGTCGATCAAAAAAGCGTGCGCAAACTCAGGCTTACCCCGAGATTGTTCTTCTGTCCGTCGAATGCGAGCGGGCCGTTGACATCGGTCACCGACGCGCCGCTCAGATGGCTGTGATCGATTTCCAGATACACATCGGTGCGCTTGCTCAGGATGTAGTCGGCGATGCCGTACACGGTCTGAATCGTGCCATTGTTGTTGCCGGACGCGTTCTTCGCGTGGTCGTACGCATACGACGCGATCAGACTGATACTCGGCGTGACGAAGTAAGTGGCGCCGGCGCGTACAAAGAGATCGGTCCGCGTGGCGGTTTGCGTACCGCTCGACGCCGTGACATTGCTGATGATATTCGTGTTCGCGAGCGCCCCGCCGCTATTGCTCGCCGCCACCACGAAGCCCTGATCGCGTCGCGCATCGATGCCGTACAGATACAGTCCGACCGCCCCCAGTTTGACCATGCCGCCGACCGCCCCCACCGTCAAGTGATGACCGGCGCTATCGGTCGATTGCGCCCCGGCGAGGCCGACCTTTCCGCCATCCGCGCTGCCGCCGAAATGATAGATCGCCGAGCCGGTCGTCGTGCTGCCGGATGAAAAGCTGCCTGGTTGACCGCCAAACGAATGTTGAAACGCCAGCTTCACCGGCCCGATGGGGACTTCGTACTGCGCGGTGTTGTCGAAGCGGATCCCGACCAGAAAGAGCGACCAGTCCGTGGCGTTGATATTGCCCCCGCCGATTGGATCGAAGTTGAACGCATAGAACGTGTAGATGCCCCCGTATTGCCGCCCCATCGTCAACGTGCCGTAGTCATTGCTCTGCAGGCCCATATACGCGTAGCGCCCGAATTCCTGCCCCTGCTGATCGCGCGTACCGTTTGCGATATTGAATCCGGATTGCAGATCGAAGATCGCATGCATGCCGCCCCCCAGATCTTCGCTGCCCTTGAATCCGAGACGCGTCCCGTTCACTGCGCCTTCGCTCATTGCATAAGTGTGACCGGTCGACGTGGCCGACCCGGTCTGATAACGCACGGCTTCATCGATCACGCCGTACAACGTGACGCTGGATTGCGCAAACGCACTGCCGCAGGCCAGTGCCGCGCCGACGCCGACGCCGAACGCACTGTGCAACGCGAAACGCGATCCACGTTGAGATCCGGGTTGAGATTCACGTTGGGATTCACGTCTAAACCCACGCGTCGATGCCGATGCCGATCCGAATATCGCCGTCCACTTCTGCATTTTATTTTCCTCGAGTGACCCGCTTGAGATAGCCGCGCTCGCACCTTCATCGCTGCGCTATCGCTGCTTTCCGACAGGTGCGACGAAGGGGATTTTTATCGAGACGAAACGGCGGGTCGATCAAGAAAATTAATAGTGCAGAACAAGAAAAATTGATAAGGCGGGCACGACGACGCCACGTCAGATCCGGCGCGCGGGATCGAGGCGATCGAAATACGCGCGAATGGTATCGTTCGCCACCGCGAGCAGGCGCTCGGGCCACTCGGAGCCGGACCGCCACGCGGCGACGAACGGCATC
>CAWUJR010000517.1:0-3190 GCA_963922375.1 uncultured Robbsia sp. | reverse complement strand
GTGACCGCCATCGTATGTTGCCTTGGGAGCAACTCGATCTCTGGTCTGAAAGCGGTCTTGGTGCGATAACGACACCCCGCGAGTATGGGGGCGCCGATGTATCGCTCGCGACGCTTGCCGAGGTCTTTGCCATTCTTTGCGCAGCAGATCCTGCGCTCGGTCAGATTCCTCAAAACCATTTCGGCGTGTTGAGCGTGCTGCGCGAGATCGGCACGCCTGCTCAGAAGGCGCGCCTTTACGCAGAGGTCTTGGCAGGACATCGCCTTGGCAACGCGGGTCCCGAGCGTCGCTCTGCCGACGTGAACACGGTGCTCGACGGCACGACGCGATTGCGCACGACGCCCGACGGACTGCGCCTCGACGGTCGGCGCTTCTATTCAACCGGCGCACTTTTCGCGCACCGTGTTCCCGTACGAGCGACCGACGATGAAGGCCAGGCGGTGCAGGTATGGGTGCCGCGCGACGCGCCTGGCCTCACGGTGATCGACGATTGGAGCTCGTTTGGTCAGCGCACTACCGCCAGCGGCAGTGTCACGTTGTATCAGGTCCCGGTTGATCCGCAAGACGTACTACCAATCTGGCAAATGGGGGACCGCCCAGGGTTGTCGGGCCCAACGTCACAGCTGATCCAGGCGGCAATCGATCTGGGCATCGCGCGGGCGGCAGTAGCCGATACGATCACTTTTGTCAGGCAGCGTGCGCGGCCATGGGTGGATTCCGGACTGGAGCACGCCAGTGACGATCCCTACATCATTGGCGATGTGGGACGGCTGCAGATCGATTTGCATGCCGCCGAGGAAGTGCTGTTCGAAACAGGGCGTACGCTTGATGCTATCGCCGGAGAGAGGATCGACGCCGAAGCCAGCGCCCGGGCATCGGTCGCGGTTGCCGAAGCGAAGGTCCTGACCACCCGAATCGCACTGCTAGCAAGTGAAAAGTTATTCGAACTGGCCGGTTCTGCCGCCACCCGAGCCGTGCATAATCTCGACCGTCATTGGCGCAACGCGCGCACCCATACGTTGCATGACCCGGTGCGGTGGAAATTGCATCTATTGGGTAATTACCATTTGAATCATGTGCTGCCGCCGCGGCATTCCTGGAATTAAATATGACCACTGCATATCCGACTGAAGCGCAAGCCGGCTCACTTGCGACTGCCGATGTGGATGGCGGGTCTGTGTTCAGTCATCCGTTGTCACCGAGCGTACCGAAGCGGATCGCCGATGATGCGGAGGCACGCGCGGTTGCGCGACAACTGGCTAGCGTGTTTGAAACGGAGGCGGTGCTGCGCGATCGCGAGCGCCGGTTGCCATGGGCTGAACTCAACGCGTTCGTGGCCAGTGGCTTATGGGGCATTACCGTGCCGAAGGCGTTCGGTGGCGCAGGCGTCACGAACGGCACGCTCGCGGAAGTGATCGCGACCATTGCCGCTGCCGACGGCTCGCTCGGACAGATTCCACAAAATCATTTCTACGCGCTCGAAGTGCTACGGGTTGGCGCCAGTGAGTCGCAAAAGCGTTTCTTTTACCAACGGGTACTCGCCGGCGAGCGTTTCGGCAATGCGCTTGCCGAAATCGGCCAGAAAGACTTCAAGCGCCGTACCCGGCTCAATCGGGCAGCAGCCGGGTGGCGTATCGATGGCAAGAAATTCTATTGCACCGGTGCACTATATGCACACTGGATACCGACATTGGTCGTCGCGGACGACGATGGCCGCGACGTCACTTACCTCGCGTTCGTTCCGCGCGACGCGGCCGGTGTGACGGTCACCGATGATTGGGATGGATTCGGTCAACGCGTGACAGGGAGTGGGTCTGTGCACTTCGACGATGTGCATGTCGATCCTGAATGGGTTGTTCCATTCCAGGTGTCGTTCGAGCAGCCCACGACCATTGGGCCGGTGGCGCAGATCATGCACGCGGCAATCGATTTGGGCATTGCACGCGGTGCTTTCGATGCCGGCATGGCTTTCGTGCGAGAGCGGTCGCGTCCGTGGATCGACGCAAAAGTGACGCGTGCCGCCGACGACCCATTGACGCTGTCTCAATTTGGCGATATTGCCGTGCAATTGCGCGCCGCCGAGGCGCTATTGCGCCGGTCCGGTCGTTTTGTCGATCTCGCACAGGCAGGATCCACCGATAGAACGGTAGCAGAAGCCTCCGTTGCTGTCGCCGAGGCGAGAGCGCTGACGACAACCGTTTCTCTCGACGCAGGGTCGCGACTGTTCGAGCTGGCCGGCACGTCCGCCACGCTTGACGGGCTGGGGCTGGATCGATTCTGGCGCAACGCGCGCACCCACACGCTGCACGACCCGGTGCGATGGAAATATCATGCGGTGGGCAACTTTTATCTCAACGATAAATTGCCGCCGCGCCATGGCGCGCTATAGCCGCGGATGTTCGGGCCGGCGCCAGCTTTGCTTTTGTCACGAATGAAACAACACGAATGAAACAACACTAGTCGGAGCGGGCCCGTGCTCGTTTGATCCGAGCGAAGAAAATCGCCGCGCTGAGGCGCCGCTGCTCAAGCCGTCAGCTACAGTCGCCGATTGGTATCGATTTCCGCGCCCATGATGATCAAACTGATTTGAAAAGCATAAAAGCTTCTTTGGCGGGTGCTCAGGCAATTGATATTCTTGCGGCTAACCTGTTCCGATTGCTTCGGTTACCGCTTGTGCTGCCCTGCCTGTATCTACCGTTTTACCAAATGCTCGAGTGAAGCGCTTGGTTGATGGCTCGGTTGAGTGCTTGTGCTAACGATAAGCCGCGTGATCGGGACATCACGTTCGTTATCCTCATCGACAGATTGATATCGTGAATCTACTCGCTTTGGACGCGATGCATCCTGCTGCCCGGCGTCGTCTAGCCGTTCGCAGGCATGGCAGTCACCTCGCACGCAGGGCTAACGCATCCGCGCTAGTCGCTGGACAACCCTCCGCAAACGATGCGCTGCCGCTGCATGCAGCGTGGCCGACACTGACTAACGCCAAGCATGCGCTGCCGCGTGACGTTCGCCGCTACGCTATTCCGCTGGCGGCATTAGCGGTGCTGTTGCACGTGGGCGTCTTCTATCTGCTGCAGCATGATCGACATCCCGACGTGGTCGTGCCGCCGAAGGTGCCGCCGATGAGCGTCGCATTGACGGCGCCGGCACCGTTGCCGGAAGCGGCTGCACCGACACCCCCGGCACC
>CAWUJR010000516.1:0-3191 GCA_963922375.1 uncultured Robbsia sp. | reverse complement strand
CCCGCACCCGCACCCGCACCCGCACCCGCACCCGTAGCGAGCACGCAGCGCAGCGGCCCGATCGTCAGCAGGCTGCCATCCTGTGGGCGACGATAGTCGAACGCGACTTCGCACGATTGCCCACGCGTGACGATCTGCAGGCGGTTGCGCAGTTGCAAATGATCGATGAAGGTCTGCCCGTCGTAACCGACGATGGTGTCCTTCCCGCTTTCAACGTGATGGACCCTCGCACCGGCCGGTATCACCGCGCCAGTCGCATCGCGCAGAATGACCGTGGCAGCTTGATAGCGCGCCAAACCGAACTTACCGAGCAGCCCCGTCCGCGACTCCGGGACGAGATCCTGCTCGGTCGACGATACGCGCACATCGGCCGGTAGCCGCATCGTGTCAATGCTGATCCTATTGTGCTGATACGCGTTCAGGTCCGGAATCAGCACATAACCGCGAGCGTCCGTCTCGCCGATGACGCGGTTTTCATGCAATACCGGTATGCCGCTCACGCCCCCCGTGGACACCAGCGCGAAACTGTCGTCGATGCGCCGCGACAGTTTCGCGGTGCCGTCTATCCAGACTGCCGCGCCGGACACATCGACAGAGGTGGCGGCATGGCCCGCAAACGACTGCACGACGGCTTCCACCTGTCCGATATTGCCGAGCATTTGCGCCTGCGCTTGTTGATAATTGATCGTTCCGGCGCGTCCGGCTTGGACGCCCCATCCGAAGCCTCCACCATAGTCGGCCGGCCGCGCGGCGCTGACGTTATGGCTGTTCTGTCCGCTTTGGCGACCGACGTTGGTGTTGAGCGTGGTGCCGGTTCCACCGCTGGAACGCTCGCCCAATCCGACACTCATCCCGAGGAACATGCCATTGGTAGGTTGGCTGCCGAAATCGCGAAACACGCTGACATTGAGCGATGACAGCCGTCCGAGACTGAGCATATAGGATAGCGAACCGATACGCGATACCGCCGCGCCGCGCAGTGTCGATCGGATATAACTGATTGCCAGCGTTTGCCGACGAAAAAACGGCAGCGCGACGGTAGCCTGATCGGTGGCGGTCGGGACCGGATCGCCCGCGCGCGCGGCAAGATCACCATAGTTGCCGATGGTCCGCACCGATTGTTCATTCACCGAAAAATCCGGCTCGACCAGTTGATAGCCGATGCCCACTTGTTGCCCGGCAAAGCGACCGGCGCTGGCCGCCAGCGACCCGCTGATGACGCCGCCCAACCCGATTTCGAACAAGCCGCCACCGCCGATGACCCACTCGCCCGGCGTGGCTTCCGCGTGGCTCGTCACGGTCACCGACGCGCTCACGCCATAGGCGGTGGTTTCGCTGACGGCGGGTCGTCGATCATAGTTGAATGAGTCGATGCCATAGTTGCGGCGCAAAAAGCCGGCTTCGAACGAGTAGCTGGACAGACCCGCCGCGAGCAACCGGGTGTCCACGTAGAGCGGCACGGAGGTTGCAATGCTGCGGCCCAGCGCATCGCGGGTCACCACGGTGGCAATGCCGGCGCCGGAGATGCCGGGCACTTGATTCAACACGAACGGGCCGCTGGGCACCTGGCTGCTGAATTGCCGAATGTCGTTGATGTAGAGATCGACGGACGAGGGAACGGCGGTCGTCCCACGCAAATTCGGAATCGGGTAGGTGATCAGATCCGGTCGGACGGTGAAGTTGCGCCGCCATTGAATACCGCCGATGCGGACCGATCGGGACCACGATGACGATGATGAAATCGTGTCGCCTATTTGCAGCGTCGACATCGTGTCCTGCCATGAACGAATCCAATTGCTATCGTAGCGGATGTATCGATGCAGGTCTTTGTACCATTCAAGAATGCCGGTCTGGCTGGTGACGCCATACGGCGAGAAATAGCGAATTTCGCTGTAGAGCGACGCCTGCGCTTCGGGCGTCGTCTGCGAATACAGTTCGTAATTCAGTACTAGCCCCCGCAGTGATGACGCCGAGGGCGTCGCGGGCGATTCGCGTGCGTTGAAGCTGTGCGGCGTGCGCAGATTGTCCGGAATGTGCAGGTCGATCGTCAGGCGGGCGGGGTTGAAGCGATATTGCAAGCCAGGGATCGAATTGAGTGGGACATCGGCGGCTTGCGTTACATTCAGCTTGTCAGTCTGAATGCCGATTGCGCTCAAATCTGCGCCCGAGGCCGCCAACTTGCCGTCGCGCAATACAAAGCGAGCGATGAGCGCACTGGCCTGGCCGTCGATGCTCACGTCCAGATACAGCTCTTGGACCTCACCGGCGAGCGTCGCGGCAGCCTGTCCCATTTCCACCAATGAGGGCGCTTTAGACTGCGCCCGGGCCGACGGGCAGCCGCAAGCGATCGCCCCGGCAAGCAGCAAGACGGTATGCCGGGACGAGCTAGAGCGCAGGATCACAGCTGAGCGCAAACACTACCTCGCCACCGGAGCCGCATCCGGCGACACGAGGGCGTCGCCATGAGACGTAATCGTCGCATTAACGTCGACTGCGGCATCGCTTGGCGACGCGTTGATCATCGCGTGGACGATCGCTTGCTTGCCCAATGGCGCATCTGCCGCGATCGGCAGCAGCCATCGGCGGCTTTGCCCAGCAAGCGCATAACCGAGCAGGCCTTTATTGATCTGATAACGTTTGCCGACGGCATTTTTCAGGTCGATCGCGGCAATCTGCGCATGGCGATTGCCGCTGTTGAGAACCGACAACCACCACTGTCCGTTCTCTTTTGTGACCTGCCAATGCAGTATCGGCTGGGCGGCGGGGGAGGCGGCTGCGACGAAGACGGGGACGGAATAACGTAACCGGATCGTCACGCCTGCGGTGGGATTGTCTTCTGCTGCCGGCAGTTCGTCGATCAACAGCCGGTAGCTGGCTTCGATCGGCGAGGTCGTGGTGCTGCGTCGGACGAGACGTACCAACTGCTCGCTGTTTGGCCCCACCTGTATCAACGGCGGGCTGGCAATCAGATCGTCTGTCGGTGTCAGTTGGTCCTGTCCGTCCGACTGACGCCATCGAAACACCCGGACTTGCCCGTACAGGGGTTTGTCACCCGGATTGTGCAGCGTCAAGCCGCTGGCCTGCGTATCGGCGGCGAAGTCGATAATGACCGGCGAGATCTGTAGGCTCGCGGCCGGGCTGTCCAACGTGATGAACGCCACGGCGAGCGCAGACGCCCCGCGCGCGATCCG
>CAWUJR010000515.1:0-3193 GCA_963922375.1 uncultured Robbsia sp. | reverse complement strand
ATTCGGCGACCCGACGCTCGACGCGCTGATCGCGCGCGCCGTGTCGGGCAATCTCGATCTGAAAGAGGCGGTGTTGCGCATTTCCGCGTCGCGCTCGCAGGAACAAATGGCACGCGCGGCAGGATTGCCGAGCCTGGATGCAAGCGCCAAGTTCACGCGCGAGCAATTGGGACTGGAGGGGTTGTTGCGGGATCAGGGCGCGTATTCCAGTATCGATTCGCTCGGCGCGCCCGGCTCCACGCTGAATCAGGCGTCTCCCGGCGCGGGTACGCAAGCCAGTCAAGCGGGGCGCAATCTCGTGAACGGTCTCACGTCGCCGGTGAATGTCTACCAGATGGGCTTTGACGCATCGTGGGAACTGGACTTGTTCGGTCGCGTGCGACGCAGCGTCGAATCGGCCAATGCGCAAAGCGCGGCCGATATCGAGCAACGTAACGATGCGTTGGTCTCGCTCGAAGCCGAAGTCGCGCGAACCTACGCGCAGTTGCGCGGCGCACAGGCGGCGCGCCAGGTCACGCGCGATCTTGTCGCCAGTGAAAAAAGCGCGCTGGCGCTGACGCAGTCGCAGCAGAAAAGCGGTCTCGCCAGCGATATCGATGTACAGCAAGCGCAGGTGCAGGTGGAGACGTCGCAAGCCGAGTTGCCGCAGTACGAGCAGCAGATCGATCAGGCGATGAACGCGTTGGCGGTGTTGGTCGGCGAGGCACCCGGTGCACTCGACGCGACGTTGTCCTCACCGGGGGCGATTCCACCGGTACCGCCCACGGTCCCTGTCGGGTTGCCTGCCTCGCTCGCGCGCCGACGCCCGGACATTCGGCGTGCGGAGGCAAATCTACATGCTGCTACGGCGGAGGTGGGCGTGGCGACTGCGCAGTTGTTCCCGGAAGTATCGCTGACGGGGAGCTTTGGTTTTCGCAGTCTTGAAGCGAAGCATATTGCCAATTGGGCGAACCACTTCTATTCGTTCGGGCCTGGGATCTCATTGCCGATTTTCCACGGTGGTCAGATCGTCGCGAATATTCGGATGAGCAAGGCCCAGCAGGCGGTGGCGGCGCTCGACTACCGCAAGACCGTGTTGAGTGCGTTGGCCGATGTCGACAATGCACTGGTTGCGTATCAAAGCGAGCACGAGCGGCGCGTGGCACTGGCCCGCAGCGTGGCGTCGACGGAGAAAACGCTGGAGATTTCGGAGAACGGCTATCAGCACGGTCTGACGAGCTTCATCAATGTGCTCAATGCGGAGACATCCTTGGCGCAAAACCGGGCGTCGCTGGTGCAGTCGATGTTGACGGAAACCACTGATCTGGTGGCAGTCTACAAAGCGCTGGGCGGGGGGTGGCAGGATGCGCAGGCCGAGCCGCTACCGGTCGGTACCTTGGGGAATGCGGGAATGGCGGCAGCGCAACCGGCGAAGACGGGGGTGGGCAGTGCTGCCGCAGCGCAAAATGCGGACGTCGGCACACCGTCCGCAACCCACTGATTCATCGACGCTCGATTGAGGTAAGGAGCGAGTCATCGCACGCGAGCAGCAGGCCGCTAAAAGCCCACTGCTGAAAGCCCACCGCATTCACGCGCTGCTTACTTCTTTTTCGGAGCCGGTTTGTTCACGGCGTCCTTGAATGCCTTACCGACGGACACCTTGACCGTTTTCGCTGCAGGGATTTTGATCGCTTCGCCGGTGGCCGGATTACGCCCGGCGCGTGCGGCGCGCTTGCCTTGAGAGAACGTTGCGAAGCCCGTAATCTGCACATCTTCGTTTTTCGCGACCGACCGTGTCACCAGACCGATCAACGCATTCAGCACTTCAGCCGTCTTCGCCGTCGACAGGCCCGTTTCGGCGGCCAGCTTCTCGGTCAATTCACTCTTCTTCATTGAGACTCCCCGTGGACAAAAATGACGGCTATCTTGCCGTAGCGCGAAGCATAGCCGACGTTTCTGCGCGGCTGCAACTGCCATAATTCTTTTCGTCGCGATGCGCGGTTTTTTCGCTTTCTAGCCGCATCCAGGCCCGTTCGGCGCGGCTGCAAACGAACTTTTTTGGTGCATTTCTGACGCTTTATCGTCATTCGTTCATCACGCCTCGCCGCCGTGATGCCCGCCGCCCGCCAACGTCGCTTTCCGCTTGACGCCCGTTTTTTGCGATGGCGGAGCATCGCCCGATCGGGCAAAATGCGTCGCTTGGATAATTACACCCGCACGCTTGGGCATTTTTCTTCGGAGCGGCATTCACGCCGAACACGCATGGCGACAAATAACACTTTCTTTGGACTCGCCGAGGCCGGAACCAACGTCCGAACCGAACTGCTAGCAGGCGTCACCACGTTCCTGACAATGGCGTACATCCTGTTCGTCAACCCCGCGATCCTGGGCGATGCCGGCATGCCGAAAGCATCGGTATTCGTCGCGACCTGTCTGGTTGCCGCGTTGGCGTCGCTGATCATGGGCCTCTACGCGAACTATCCGATTGCCTGCGCGCCCGGCATGGGCTTGAACGCTTACTTCGCCTACACCGTCGTGAAGGGCATGGGATATAGCTGGGAAGCGGCCCTCGGCGCGGTCTTCATCTCAGGTTGTCTGTTCGTCATCGTGACGCTCCTGGGCATCCGGGAGACGCTGATCCGCGGGATTCCGGCGTCGATTCGCTCCGGGATCACGGTCGGCATCGGGCTGTTTCTGGCGATCATTGCGTTGAAAACCGCAGGCCTGATCGTCGGCAACCCGGACACGCTGGTCGCCTTGGGCGATTTGCATCAACCGTCGGTGTGGCTGGCAATGATCGGGTTCTTCCTCATCGTCACGCTGGACACGCTGAAGGTGCGGGGTGCGCTGTTGATCGGCATTCTGGCGGTGACCGTGCTGAGCTTTTTTGTCGCAGGTAACCGCTTTGGTGGCGTGATCGCGATGCCGCCGTCGATATCGCCGACGCTCTTCAAGCTCGACATCGGCGGTGCGCTGTCCTCGGGCATCTTCCACGTAGTGCTAGTATTCTTCTTGGTCGAATTGTTAGACGCCACCGGTACCTTGATGGGTGTGGCCAATCGAGCCGGCTTGCTGGTGGAAGGTAACACGCGCCGATTGAACCGCGCGCTGTTTGCCGACAGCGTCGCGATTGTCGCCGGGTCGGTGCTCGGCACCTCGTCGACCACCGCCTACATCGAGAGCGCCGCCGGCGTTCAGGCAGGCGGGCGTACCG
>CAWUJR010000514.1:0-3221 GCA_963922375.1 uncultured Robbsia sp. | reverse complement strand
GCATCAGCCCAGGCATCGGCCCAAGCATCGGGCTTTGCCGATCGGCCATTTGTGGAGGTCACTCAGCATGACTAAACTCTCGCCTACAAACGAAACGAAGCTCCATGCGGCGCCGCCTGGCGGTCAGGAAGCGGGCCAGACCTCGGTTGGGGAGCGTTGGAAGACCCTGAAACGCTCGACGATCTTTTACCCGTTTGTCGGGCTGATCGCGGTCTGCGTGGTGATGGTATTTGCGAGCAATAGCTTCCTGTCGGCCGCCAATCTGGAAAACATCGCAAGACAGGTATCGATCAACGCGATCATTGCGGTCGGCATGACCTGCGTGATCTTGACGGGTGGCATCGATCTTTCCGTTGGCTCCGTGATGGCGCTGGCAGGCACGCTCGCGGCCGGTCTGATGGTGTCGGGACTGAATGCGGTGGCCGCGCTGGTCGTGGGACTGGCGGTCGGTCTCGGCTTTGGTGTGGCGAACGGCTTGTTCGTCGCCTTTGCCGGCATGCCGCCGATCATCGTCACCTTGGCGACGATGGGCGTCGCACGAGGACTGGCGCTCATTTATACCGGCGGCTATCCGATCGATGGGCTCCCCGATTGGGTCGCGTTCTTCGGCAACGGCAGTGTGCTCGGCGTGCAGATGCCGGTGCTGATCATGCTGGTGGTCTATCTGGTCGCCTGGCTGTTGCTCGAACGCATGCCGTTTGGACGCTATGTGTATGCGATCGGTGGCAATGAGGAGGCCACGCGTCTGTCAGGTGTACGGGTGCCTCGCATCAAGGTGCTCGTCTACGGCTTGTCCGGGTTGACCTCCGCGATTGCGGCGGTAGTACTGACCGCGCGCCTGATGAGCGGCCAACCGAACGCGGGTGTGGGCTTCGAACTCGATGCGATTGCGGCGGTGGTGATGGGGGGCACGTCGATTTCGGGCGGACGCGGGTCGGTCGTGGGCACATTGATTGGCGCGCTGCTGCTGGGCGTGCTGAACAACGGGCTGAATATGGTCGGCGTGAGCCCTTACGTTCAGAACGTCATCAAGGGCGGCATCATCTTGCTCGCGATCTACATCAGCCGAGATCGTCGGCGTCATTAACGGCGTGTATTTTTGCGCATCAGCCGAGATCGCCGGCGTCATTGAGGGTGCGTACGTTTGCGCATTCGTCGAGACTTTCGGCATCGCTAACAGCTGTCATTTCGTTGTACATCGGCCGTGATCGTCGACGTCAGCGTCGGCGACGAGGCGTTCCTTCTTTCGATAGAGAGACTCATGAATACACAAGCGGGTACACAGTCATACGCAGCCCCCCTCCAGACGGAGCAGCAGATGGATCCACCGGTCGCTGAAGCCGACAATGCCGCTCGCGAGAACGACGTCCGGACCCAGGACCACGCGACGCGAAAAGACGGCGCCGTCGCCGAGATGACTGCCATCGTCTGTCATGCACCAAAAGACTACCGGGTCGAACGCGTCGAGCGGCCGATGGCCGGCCCGAATGAACTCGTGATCCGGATTGCTGCTTGCGGGATCTGTGCGAGCGATTGTAAATGCCATTCGGGTGCAAAGATGTTCTGGGGCGCCAACCCGTGGGTCAAAGCGCCGGTGATTCCGGGCCACGAATTCTTCGGCTATGTCGACGACATCGGGCCGGGTGCAGCGCAGCATTTCGACGTGGCAATCGGCGACCGCGTGATCGCCGAGCAAATCGTGCCATGTGACAAATGCCGGTATTGCCGTTCGGGGAAATACTGGATGTGCGAGGTGCATAACATCTTCGGCTTTCAGCGCGAAGTCGCGGACGGCGGCATGGCGCAATACATGCGGCTGCCGCCAACGTCGCGTCTGCATAAAATTCCGGACGGCATTTCGCTCGAAGATGCGGCCATCATCGAGCCGCTGTCCTGCGCGATCCATACCGTCAACCGCGGCGATATACAACTCGACGATGTGGTCGTCATCGCCGGTGCGGGTCCACTCGGCTTGATGATGACGCAAGTTGCCCATCTGAAGACGCCGCGCAAGCTGATCGTCATCGATCTGGTTGAGGAGCGCCTGGCGCTCGCGCGCGAGTACGGTGCGGATGTGACAATCAATCCGAAGCAGCAGAATGCGCTGGAGATCGTCCATTCGCTGACCGACGGTTACGGATGCGATGTGTATATCGAAACTACCGGTGCGCCTGTCGGCGTGTCGCAAGGGCTGGAGATGATTCGCAGGCTGGGTCGATTCGTCGAGTTTTCCGTATTCGGCACCGACACCACCGTCGATTGGTCGATCATCGGCGACCGGAAAGAGCTCGATGTGCGTGGCGCGCATCTAGGGCCGTACTGCTATCCGATCGCGATCGATTTGCTGGCACGCGGATTGGTGACGTCCGAAGGCATCGTCACGCACGACTTCACATTGGAAGAGTGGGACGAAGCGATCAGAATCGCGGATTCGCTGGATTCGATCAAGGTCCTGTTGAAACCGCAGTAATGTAAGACATCAAAGCCATCGTCGGCGGGGGCGCAACCATGCATTACGTCATCGGTATCGATATTGGCACACAGAGTACAAAAGCGGTGTTGGCGAACAGCGACGGGACGGTACTGTTTCAGCACAGCGAAAGCTATCGGCCCGATACTCCGCGACCGCTGTGGGCGGAGCAATGGCCGCAGGTCTGGATGAATGCCGTTTGCGTGACAGTCGCGGCCTGCGTGCGCGATGCGACAGCGGCCGCTATTGATTCGGCATCGATCAAAGCGTTGTGTATCAGCGGTCTGTATGGCGGTGCGGGCATTCCAGTGGGAAGCGATATGCAGCCGCTCTATCCGTGCCTGATCTGGATGGACCGGCGCGCAACGGACGAAGTGGCATGGGTACGACGCACGGTCGATGTCGCGCGTTTGGAGGCCATCACCGGAAATGGCGTCGACAGCTATTACGGCTTCACGAAAATGCTCTGGCTGCGGCAGAATAAGCCAGATATATGGGGCAAGACGCGCTATTTTTTGCCGCCGAATGCGTTCGTCATTCATCAGTTGACCGGGGAAGTGGCAGTCGATCATAGTTCCGCGGGGAATATCGGCGGGGTCTATGACATCGCTCGTCGGGATTGGTCCGACGAAGCGCTGGACATGTTGGGCATTCCGGCGACGATGATGCCGGAGCGGTTGGTGGATGCCAGCGAGATCGTCGGCGGTCTGTCGTCGCATTGGACGGAGACGCTCGGCTTGCCGGCGGGCAC
>CAWUJR010000513.1:0-3227 GCA_963922375.1 uncultured Robbsia sp. | reverse complement strand
GGCCATCCCGCCGTAGGCCAGACGCGCGTCGACGACAAGACCGGCCTTGATGCGAACCGACAAGCCGGCGAAGACAGCCGAAATGTCCTGGTCGTAGCGCTTCGCCAGCTTGTACACGCGAAATCGGAAGCCATTTCTTCGCTCGCTATCCCCCTGACTTTCCCAATGAGGCACCCGGATCGCTTGCACGAATTCGCCCGGCATCAGTGCATTTTCCTGATACCCGATATAGAGCGCTTCCAGTGGCAATTCACGGGTCTGGTCGCGATGCCGCAACACCACGCGTGCGCCCAGTGCGATCAACGCCGGCATCGAATCGCCGATCGGTGACCCGTTCGCGACATTGCCGCCCAATGTGCCGGCATTGCGTATCGGTAGCGACGCGAAGCGCTGCCAAAGATCGCGCAGCGGCGGGTAAAGCGCGCTGAGTGCGGCGAACGCATCCTGCAACGATGCCGCAGCGCCGATGCTGATCATGCCATCCGACGACGGCGTGAGGTCGATCGCTTTAAGCGCGGTGACGTTGCCAATGAACAGCAAGTCGCCGATCTCGCGGAATTGCTTGGTGATCCAGAGCCCGAGGTCTGTGCTGCCCGCGACGATACGTGCATGCGGAGAAGTCGCATGCATCTGTGCAAAGTCTTCGAGCGTTGTGGGCGCGCGAAAAACCGTACGGGGGAAAGCGGCACCTCGCGCATCGGGGCCTTCGTATTCGAAACAATACTGACGCCGGATGCGGTGTAACTGCGCACGCAGCGCGTCGCGGTCGAGCAGGCGCGCCGGATAGTCGTACATTGTCCTGGTCGCTTCGATGATCGGACGATAGCCGGTACAGCGGCACAGATTGCCGGATAGCGCTTCGTTGATCGTGTCTCGCGATGGGATAGCGGGGACGGCTGGCATCGCTGCTTTTTGATATAGCGCCCACATCGACATCACAAAGCCCGGTGTGCAGAAACCGCATTGCGAACCATGGCAATCGACCATCGCCTGCTGCACCGGATGCAATGTGCCATCTTCGCTGCGAAGGTCTTCGACCGTGTAAAGGGCACGACCATCGAGCGAGGGCAGAAGTTGAATGCAAGCGTTGACCGCCTTGAATTGCGGCTGACCGGTGGCGTCTAGTTCTGCCACCACCACCGTGCAGGCGCCGCAGTCGCCTTCGGCACAGCCTTCTTTGGTACCTGTGCAATGCACATCTTCGCGCAGGTATTGCAATACCGTGCGCGTGATCGGTGCCTCGCTAACAGTCTGTAAGGTGCCGCGATGAAAAAATTGGATAGGTTGGGAATGCATGCGGTACGGCCTGGTGGGAGGTCGTCGGGTGCCGACGCGTGGTGTATCACTGACGATAGCATTGCGCCTCGACCGGAAAATAATCGAGCGTGATACCGTCCATCAGCTTCTCACTATGTTACCCCGCGCGGTGAACTTAACTTTTTTTTCATCAACGGGATTCGCGATCGATAAGTGCGCTTGCGTAATCTTCAATTATCGAAACGCCGGCTGGATTGGCGCTTCGTTACCCGCAAACGCCACTTTCGAGAAAATCGCCATGAAAATTGCTTTCGCTGTCGCCGCCATCGTCGGCCTTGCCGCCACCGGCTCTGCCTTTGCTCAGACCGCATCGTCCGGCACCGTGTCGGGTTCGGCCGCCTATCAGCAGTCGTCGCAACAAGTGACGCGCGCGCAAGTGTACGCGGATCTGGTCCATGCGCAGAAGGATGGCCAAATCCGTCGCCTGAACCGGTTGTATTACGGCAAGCCCTGATTCGATGACTTGAGCGTATCGACAAGCATGCTGAGATACGTTTCAACCAGCGCGACGAGCGGACGAATCCGCGTCGCGCGCCACCCGGATCACTGCTCCCCGTCACGACAGGGGCGCAGCCTGCGGAATCAACGTCCGAGCCGATCCGCTTTGACCCGCGGCACGTCCTGCCGCATTCTTTCGACCGTCTGTGCGAGGGTCGGCACCTCTTTCTTGCTTCCTCCTATGCGATCGTCGGCATAGCGCTTGCTGCGCACCGTTATGCTGTCGTGCGCCTCCGCGGCGTTCCTGGTCCCGCAGTTCTTCGCGCCTTCCCGCCGGGCAAGCCCAGCCCCCCGAGCACCTCCGCATCTCCGCATCTCCACCACCACCTCCACCCCCTTCCTCGCGTCGCCGACAGGTTTTTTATTGAAATAAAAAAATTTATTTTGACCAGCCCCGTCTGTTCTTATAATTGAACCATATGCAGAACGATGTTTCATAAGTGGAACATAATGCGATTCCATTCGCATTTTGCTCGCGGGTCTGGGCGGACGCTTTCACTCGCGGGCGTACGAGCATTGCGCGCGGTGCAGTGAAAGATCACCAACACGGTCAGCCGGCTCGCGGTCCGTGCAAGGCGCCGCGTGAGGCAGCGCTCCATAAGCGCGGCGGACCGGTATAGGGCGAGCCTATTGCCATATTGTCGAAGGAGGCATTGATGACCGAATCTGCGGCGCTCGCACCGGAGATGCAGCGTTTGCTGGACTGCTATCCGATCAGGCAGGTCAGCGTGCTGGCAGACGACATGCCGCGTACCGTTGCGTACCGTGAAGGCGGCAATCCGAACGGCGTGCCGCTGTTGTTGCTGCATGGCATTGGCGCGGGTGCCGCCGCATGGCTTCCGTTATTCCCGTTGCTATCGGCGTATCGCGTGCTTGCCTGGGATGCGCCCGGATACGGCGATTCATCGCCGGTAGACGATCCATCGCCGGTGGCAGCAGATTACGCGGCCGTCCTGCAGGCATGGATGGCCGCGCTACAGATCGAGCGTGCGACGGTGGTCGGTCATTCATTGGGAGCGGTGATGGCCGGTGCCGCGGTATCGGCATTCGGGTTGTCTGCAACGTCCGACGTGTCACGCATTGCCGCATTGCAATTGATATCGCCTGCAGCGGGTTACGGTGCCGCGCCTGCGGGCGTGCGGGAGCAGAAATTGCAGACACGTCTGAGTCTGTTGGACACACTGGGCGTCGAGGGCATGGCACGCGAGCGCAGCGCCGCACTGTGCGGTCCATCGGCGAGCGATGCGTCGCGTGCGTGGGTTCGCTGGAACATGGCACGGGTGCATACGCATGGTTACCGGCAAGCCGGTCATCTGCTGGCGAATGCGGATCTGGCCGCAGATCTGGCGGCAAATCTGGCAGAGCACATAATGCGGCGTGTCGACGCCGACGCCGACGCCGACGTCGCGTTG
>CAWUJR010000512.1:0-3232 GCA_963922375.1 uncultured Robbsia sp. | reverse complement strand
GCGCCGCTACCCGGTGCTGCGCGCCGAACGCTTTCTCACCGGCACGCAAGAGGTGCTGCCCGGCGTCCACGACGTGGACTGGTTCGACGCCGACGCGCAGCCGATGTCGATCTACGCTTGGAACGATCCAGAGGGCCGCACCTTCGTCTGCCGTCGCGCAGGACCCGCCGCCCACCTGCCCGGCAAGCTCTCCGCCGCCAATGTGGCGGCAGGCATCCCCGCCGGCAGTACCGTCGATACCCCGGATGGCATCGATATCTTGCTGATGCTGTTCAATGCCAGCGGTGAAGACCGCCTATTCACTTTGCCTACACCGACCTTCGGCTGGCAGCGTGTCCTGGATTCAGCCGATCTCGCCGAGCCCAGCGCTGCAGCGGCGGCAGCACCCACGCCACCGGCCGTGACGCTCTCGTTGGCAAGCGATGCGCTGCGTGTCAGCGCGCACAGTGTGACGATACTGGCGGCGCGCATCTATCTGTCATTGCCCGCAGAAAAAGCATCGGCCACGCATCGGCAGAAGGATCCACCGACCGATCCGCTGAGTCGCCCGCAGCGTCGTCCGCTTGGTCCCGATATTGGTCCGGGCCAAGACAAGATGTCCATCGGATCGCCTGCACTCGATACAGGCACAGAAAGTGCAGGGACTGACTCGCCTGCACCGCTGATCTAAGCGTCGCAGGCGCTTTCCAATGGGGATGGACAGACGAAGAAAGCACGGCGGCGCAGGCGCGCGCTTGACCCGTCTCGTGCCGTCACAGCGAGCCAACGAGGGAGTATCAGGATGTCCGAACGTACGATTGACGCCAGCCATCGTCATTTTTGCCGAACATTGCCTTTCGGTGCACAGTTGACTGGCTCAACGCGCGCCCGGTTCCGCCTCTGGGCGCCCAGCGTTCGGAGCGTATCGCTGGAAATCGAATCGCAAACGCCGCAGCCGATGACCGCTACCGACGACGGATGGTTCGAAGTCGAAACCGACTGTCAGGCAGGCGATCTCTATCGGTATCGACTCGGCAAGCGCACGGAAAATGAAAGCAGCGAGAGCAGCGAGGACGACGGTAGTCGCGATGCGCATAGCGACGCCGACGCGCTCGCCGTGCCCGACCCGGCATCGCGTTTTCAGCCCGACGACGTGCATGGTTTCAGCGAGGTAGTCTGTCCTACGCACTATGACTGGGAACATCCCGACTGGCGCGGTCGTCCGTGGGAGGAAACCGTTCTCTATGAACTGCATGTGGGCGCCTGCGGGGGATACCGGGGCGTCATCGAGAAGCTGCCCGCGCTCAAGGCGCTGGGTGTGACCGCTGTCGAATTGATGCCGCTGAACGACTTTCCCGGCGCGCGGAACTGGGGCTACGATGGCGTACTGCCGTTCGCCCCCGACGCGAGCTATGGCACGCCGGACGAATTGAAAGCACTGATCGACACCGCGCACGGTCTCGGACTGATGGTATTCCTCGATGTGGTTTACAACCACTTCGGCCCGGACGGCAACTTCCTGCACGCTTATGCAGAGCCCTTTTTCAAAGCTGGCACCCACACCCCGTGGGGGCCCGCGATCGACTTCGACAAACCCCAGGTCCGCGAGTTCTTTTTCGAAAACGCGCTGTACTGGTTACTCGAATATCGGTTCGACGGCCTGCGGCTGGATGCGGTTCATGCGATCGACAACGACGGCTGGTTACGCGAGCTGTCGGAGCGCGTGCAGTCGTCGGTCGAGCGCGGCCGGCATGTGCACCTGGTGCTGGAAAACGAACGCAATACGTCAAGCCTGTTAGTGCATCACTTCCAGGCGCAATGGAGCGACGATGCGCACAATACGATGCACGTGTTGCTGACCGGCGAAACCGAGAGCTACTACGAAGCGTTCGCAGAGCGCCCGGTTCATAAGCTCGCGCGACTGTTGAGCGAAGGATTCGTCTATCAGGGCGAACCGTCGCCGATCCACGACGGCGCACCCCGCGGCGAGCCCAGTACCTCATTGTCGCCGACCGCCTTCGTGTTCTTTTTGCAGAATCACGACCAGGTGGGTAACCGTGCGTTCGGCGAGCGCCTGCGCGATCTGACCGACGATGACAGCTTACGCGCGGCTACCGCATTGATGCTGCTGTCGCCGCAAATTCCGATGCTGTTCATGGGCGAGGAATATGGCTCGCGCCAGCCATTCTATTTCTTCACCGGTTATACCGGCGAGCTCGCCGACGCGGTTCGGGAAGGACGACGCAAAGAGTTCGCGAAATTCGCCGCCTTCAACGATGCGTCGCAACGAGAGCGGATTCCCGACCCGAACGACGCCGCCACTTTCGAAAAGTCGCGCCCGGTTCTGACAGCACCCGCTGACGACGATGCCGCAGCATGGCACCGCTTTTATCGTGACGCGCTGGCTATCCGACAGCAACGGATCGTTCCGGGTCTACATGGTCCCGTCAAATCGTTGGGCGCCCACGTTCACGGCGAGGCAGTGATCGCTCAGTGGATGCTCTCCGACGGGCAGTGCCTGAGTATTGTCGTCAACCTGAGTGCGCACGAGGTTCCGATCGATGTAGCGACGCAAGTCGTGCCCCATCCGGGCGGGGCATCGTCGACCGATACCCCCATCTTCGAGGTACCGACCGGTGCGGCACAAACGTTGTCTTCCGGGCGCATCCCGGCAAAGAGCTGTGTCGTCCTGCTGGATGTCGCGGACGATGTCCTGTTGCCGTCAGAGGAGAACCGGTAATGCGCACTCACGCAGCCGATAGCGTCAGCGCGCCGGGCAACGCCACCATTGCTGCACTGGCGGCGCGTGCCGGCTTCCAGATCGAGTGGCAGGATGCACACGGCCAAACTCAGCGCGTCCCCGACGCAACGTTGGCAAGACTGCTGGAATGCATCGGACTGCCATGCAGCGATGACGCCTCATTGCAACAAAGTTTGGAAACGATCGAAGCGGAGTCGCCACACCGGCGGCTCCCACCGTTGATCACCGGCGTGGTCGACGAGCCGATCATACTGCCGCGAGGCGTCATTCAGCCGGGAATGCGCTATGAACTGGTCCTCGACGACGGTGCGTCGACCAGCGGCGAGGTGAGTGGCGATGGCGATGACGATGACGATGACGATGATACGAGCGTATCGATTCCGGCGATCGCCCATGCCGGGTACCACGTGCTTCGCGTCGAGGGCAGCGAAACGACATTGGCCATCGCGCCCCGCCGCTGCTTCTCGATTGCCGACGCGCTGGCGCAAGATG
>CAWUJR010000511.1:0-3240 GCA_963922375.1 uncultured Robbsia sp. | reverse complement strand
GCGATGCACGCCAGCCACGCAAACGTCGCTTCGGCCGGGCGGTGGGCCGGAAGGTTTCAGGCGACGGCGAGACGCTGCGGAAGTTCAAGAATCGCTTGTCCGTTCGACGGCGACGCGCATTGTGCCGCGGCCTCGCGCCAGGGAAGCCAGCGGTAAGCGGTATGCTCGCGTGCGCTCAGGGTGATGGGAATGCCTGTCGGGACTTCCAGGCTGAACCAGTGCTCGGTGTTCGTCGTAACACCTGGCGCATACCGATGCCGCCACATGTCATAGATCTCATATGATATCGCATGACGCCAATCGCGGAGATGCGCGGGATCCACGCGATACGGCCGGCTTTGCTGGCCGACCGCATCGATCGTATCGACGCGGCCTGCTTCGGCATGATCGGTGTGCACCGCCACGATGATGCCGGTTTCCTCGGCGACTTCACGCGCCGCGACGTCCCGAAGCGCCTCGTCCAGCCGATCTTTCGACCCCGTCACCGATTGCCAGAAGCCCGGTACATCGGTGCGCTCGATCAACAACACGTCGAGCGCGGCCGTATGCACGACTACGAGCACGGATTCCGGAATCTTGGGACCGCGGGGCGCCGCGGACGAGGTGAACGGCAAGATCGACAGCCTCCGGCGACAGACAGATCAGCGCAGCTTGATATGCAGCTCGCGCAATTGTTTCTCGTCGACTTCGCTGGGCGCCTGCGTCAACAGATCTTGCGCGCGCTGGGTCTTCGGGAACGCGATCACGTCGCGAATCGAGTCGGCACCGGCCATCATCGTGATGATGCGGTCCAGACCGAACGCGATACCACCGTGCGGCGGTGCGCCGTACTGCAACGCGTCGAGCAGGAAGCCGAACTTCAGACGCGCTTCCTCAGCACCGATCTTCAATGCACGGAAGACCTTGCTCTGCACTTCTTCGCGATGAATCCGTACCGAACCGCCGCCGATTTCCCAGCCGTTGAGCACCATGTCGTAGGCCTTCGCCAGGCAACGACCCGGATCGGACTCGAGGTAGTCCATGTGCTCGTCCTTCGGGCTCGTAAACGGGTGATGACAAGCGGTCCAACGTGCGTTGTCTTCGTCGTATTCGAACATCGGGAAGTCGACGACCCACAGCGGTTGCCAACCGGACTCGACCAGTCCCTTTTTCTTACCGAATTCTGAATGCCCGACCTTCAGCCGCAGTGCGCCCAGCGCATCGTTGACGACTTTCGCGCGGTCTGCACCGAAGAAAATGATGTCGCCGTTCTGCGCACCGGTGCGCTCGAGGATCGCTGCCAGCGACGCGTCGTGCAAATTCTTGACGATCGGGCTCTGCAAACCGTCGCGACCGCCGGTCACGTCGTTGACCTTGATCCAGGCCAGGCCCTTCGCCCCATAGATCTTGACGAATTCGCCATAGCTGTCGATTTCGCTCCGGGTCAATTCCGCGCCACCCGGAATACGCAACGCCGCCACACGGCCATCCTTCATATTCGCCGGGTTGCTGAACACGTTGAAGCTGACGTCACGGACCGCATCGGTCAGATCGGTGAATTCCAGTTTGACGCGCAGATCGGGCTTGTCCGAACCGAAGCGGCGCATGGCTTCCGAATACGGCATGACCGGGAACGGATTGGCCAGGTCGACGTCCATCGCGTTCTTAAACACCGAGCGGATCATCGTCTCGAACATGTCGCGAATTTCCTGTTCCGTCAGGAACGAGGTTTCGCAGTCGATTTGCGTGAATTCCGGTTGACGGTCGGCGCGCAGATCTTCGTCGCGGAAGCACTTCGTGATCTGATAATAGCGATCGAAGCCGGACACCATCAGCAGTTGCTTGAACAATTGCGGCGACTGCGGCAACGCGAAGAAGTTGCCCGCGTTCACGCGCGACGGCACCAGATAATCGCGTGCGCCTTCCGGCGTGCTCTTCGTCAGCATCGGCGTTTCGATGTCGATGAAGCCGCGTTCGTCCAGGTACTTTCGCACTTCCATTGCCACGCGGTAGCGCAAACGCAGGTTTTCCTGCATTTGCGGACGACGCAGATCCAGCACCCGATGCGTCAGGCGCGTGGTTTCAGACAGATTGTCGTCATCCAGTTGGAACGGCGGCGTCACCGACGCATTCAGCACCGTCAGTTCATGGCACAGCACTTCAATCTTGCCGCTGGTCAGGCCGGCGTTCTCGGTGCCGGCGGGACGCGCACGCACCAGCCCCTTGATCTGTAGACAGAATTCGTTACGCACGTCTTCGGCCGCCTTGAACATCTCTGCGCGGTCCGGATCGCAAACGACCTGAACCAGACCTTCGCGATCGCGCAGATCGATGAAGATCACGCCACCGTGGTCACGGCGGCGGCTGACCCAACCGCACAGGGAGACCGTCTGGCCCAGCAGGTTTTCGGCCACACGGCCACAGTATTCGGTTCGCATCGACATGGACATGATTTTGACTATGTTCTATTAAGGTTCGCTGTGCGGTGCATCTACCGCATCGAGCGTGGGCTCGGGAGCGCGACGCGGCAAACTGGCCGGCGAAACGACGCCCATCGAGACAATGTATTTCAGCGCCGCATCGACGGTCATATCCAGTTCGACAACCTCGTCGCGCGGCAGAATCAGAAAGAACCCAGACGTCGGGTTTGGCGTCGTGGGCACATAGACACTGACGAAGTCGCCGTCCAACTGGCGTGCCACGTCGCCGCCCGGCACCCCGGTCAGAAACGCTATGGTGTAGGAGCCGGCACGCGGATATTCGATCAGCAACGCCTTGCGAAAGGCATTGCCGCTACTGGACAGCAGCGTGTCGGATACTTGTTTGATGCTCGTGTACAGCGGCCCGACGATCGGAATGTGCCGCAGCAACCAGTCCCACCATTTGACCAGCGTCTGCCCGATAAAATTCTGGGTCAGCAACCCGACCACAAAGATGAAGGCCAGCGTCAATACCGCACCGATCCCCGGGATATGGACGCCCAGCCAGGCATCCGGCTGCCAAGCGGCCGGAAGCAACAGCAGGGTCTGATCCATCGTACCGATCACCAGACCCAATACCCACAGCGTAATCGCCAGAGGCACGAGCACCAGCAAGCCGGTAAGGAAGTAGGTTTTGAGCGTCTTCTTTGTGGTCATCGATAACGGGAAATGGGTCAGTTGCTGCCGGTGCCGGCCGCGCCCGACGACGATCCGCCGGAAGCATTCGGCGAACTTGCTGCGGGCGTGCTCGACGCGGCAGCACCTGTACTGGCTGCGCCTG
>CAWUJR010000510.1:0-3243 GCA_963922375.1 uncultured Robbsia sp. | reverse complement strand
TGCCGTGCCACCTTCGCCGCTGGCCCCCCGCCCCTCGCCGAAGCCTTCGACGCTGCGTGCTGTCGCCTGATTCCGCTTTGTCCGCTGGGTCCGCTCGAATTTGCTTGAGTTTGCTTGAATCCCACGCTTGGCGTCCACGCGTGGATCCCATTTATCTGACGCTTGAACGGAGTTTGTTCCGATGTTGAGAATCGTCCGATTAGCATTATCGCGACCGTACACGTTTATCGTGCTCGCGATGCTGATCCTGATCGCAGGGCCGCTATCGGCCCTGCGCACCCCGACGGATATCTTTCCCGATATCCGCATCCCTGTGATCAGTGTCATCTGGAACTACGCGGGCCTGCAGCCGGACGATATGTCGGGTCGTATCGTCACATACTACGAACGTACGCTCGGCACCACGGTGAACGATGTTCAACACATCGAGTCGCAATCGTTTCGCGGTTACGGCGTCGTGAAGATCTTCTTCCAGCCGACGGTGGATATCCGCACGGCGACCGCACAGGTCACATCGGTATCGCAGACCGTGCTCAAGCAAATGCCACCCGGCACGACGCCCCCGGCGATCCTGAACTACAGCGCGTCGACGGTGCCGGTATTGCAACTCGCGCTGACCAGCAACACGCTGAACGAGCAACAGATCGACGACTACGCCACCAACACGATCCGGCCGCAATTGCTGAGTGTGGCCGGCGTGGCGATCCCGACGCCCTATGGTGGCAAAACCCGTGAAGTACAGATCGATTTGAATCCGAAGGCGCTGGAGTCCAAAGGCTTGTCCGCGCAGGATGTCGCTGCGGCGCTCGCCAAGCAGAACCAGATCATTCCCGCCGGCACGATCAAAATCGGCATGTTCGAATACAACGTCAAGCTGAACAACAGTCCGTTGTCGATCGACGAACTGAATGCACTGCCGATCAAGACCGTCAATGGCGCGACCATTTACATGCGCGACGTCGCGCATGTGCGTGACGGCTTTCCGCCGCAGGGCAATATCGTGCGAGTCGATGGTCATCGCGCGGTACTGATGAGTATCTTGAAAAACGGCTCGGCGTCGACACTCGACATCATCGCCGGCATCAAGCAAAAGCTGCCGTTGATCCGTCAGATCCTCCCGCCCAGCCTGAAGCTGGTGACCATGGACGATCAGTCGGTGTTCGTGAAAGGCGCGGTCAGTGGCGTCGCACGCGAAGGCGTGATCGCCGCCGCGTTGACGTCGCTGATGATCCTGCTGTTTCTCGGCAGTTGGCGCTCGACGCTGATCATTGCCGCGTCGATCCCGTTGGCGGTGCTGTCGGCCATTGCGCTGCTGTCGGCGGCTGGCGAAACGCTGAACGTGATGACGTTGGGCGGTCTGGCCCTGGCCGTCGGTATTTTGGTCGATGACGCGACCGTCACGATCGAAAACATCAATTGGCATCTGGAACACGGCAAGGACGTGAAGTCGGCGATCATCGACGGTGCCGCGCAAATCGTGACACCCGCGTTGGTCTCGTTGCTGTGCATCTGTATCGTTTTTGTGCCAATGCTGATGTTGACGGGCGTCTCGCGCTTCTTGTTCGTGCCGATGGCCGAGGCCGTCATCTTCGCGATGATCTCGTCGTTCGTCCTGTCGCGGACCTTCGTGCCGATGATGGCGCAGTACCTGCTGCGCCCCCATGCGGTGGGCGCCCATGGCGACGACCATGTCAAACCCGCCACGCGTAATCCGCTGGTATTGTTCCAGCGCGGCTTCGAGGCGCGCTTCGAGAAAGTCCGCCGCGTCTATCAAGGCGTGCTGGATATGGCGCTGGGCAGCCGCAAGGCCTTCATCATCGGTTTTCTCGCCGTGGTGGCAGTGTCGTTCCTGCTAGTGCCCTGGCTCGGCCGCGATTTCTTCCCGTCGATCGATTCCGGTGCGATCTCACTGCACGTGCGTGCGCCCACCGGTACGCGGGTGGACGAAACAGCCGACCTGTTCGATCACGTCGAACAGGCGATTCGACAAACCGTGCCGCCCGATCAATTGGACAGCATTGTCGACAATATGGGGCTGCCGAACAGCGGCATCAACCTGACGTATAACAACAGCGGCACGATCGGGCCGTCCGACGGCGATATTCTGGTGTCGCTGAACGCAAACCATAGCCCGACTGCGGCCTATGTGAAGCGTTTGCGCACGATCCTGCCGCGCCTGTTCCCCGGTACCACGTTTGCGTTTTTGCCGGCCGATATCACCAGTCAGATCCTGAACTTTGGCGCGCCCGCGCCGATCGATGTCCAGGTCGCGGGACCGAATCAGAAGGCCAACTATCAATACACGCAGGCGTTGATGCGCAAGATCCGCCTGATTCCGGGCATCGCCGACACGCGGATCCAACAGGAAGTGAACTATCCGCAATTGCAGGTCAAGGTGGATCGGACACGGGCAGATCAGTTGGGTATCACCGAGCAGGACGTGACGAATTCGCTGGTCGCCAGCTTGTCCGGAACGAGTCAGGTGGATCCGACCTATTGGCTGGACCCGCGGAATGGCGTGTCCTATCCGGTGGTCGCTGCCATTCCGCAGTACAACATGACCACCCTGTCGGATCTTGAAAATCTGCCAATGACCGATGCCGGCGGCGGCTCGCAAATCTTGGGTGGACTGGCAACGATCTCGCGCAGTGTGGGCAATGCGGTCGTATCGCACTACAACATCATGCCGCTGTTCGATATCTTCGCCACGCCGCAAGGCACCGATCTTGGCGCGATTTCGGATCAGATCAACAAGATCGTGGCCGCTACCGCGCATGACGTACCGAAGGGCTCGACCGTCACGGTACGCGGTCAGACGCAGACGATGAACACCGCGTTCACGGAGTTGTTGCTCGGTCTGGTTGCCGCCGTCGGTCTGGTCTATCTGCTGATCGTCGTCAATTTCCATTCGTGGGCCGATGCGTTCGTGATCGTCTGCGGCCTGCCGGCAGCGCTTGCCGGCATCGTCTGGATGCTGTTCATCACGCATACCCAGCTGTCCGTGCCGGCACTCACCGGCGCGATCCTCTGCATGGGCGTGGCCACCGCGAACAGTATTCTCGTGATCAGTTTTGCGCGCGAGCGTCTGGAAGCCACCGGCGATGCGCTGAAAGCCGCAATGGAAGCCGGATCGACCCGATTCCGTCCGGTGATGATGACCGCGCTGGCGATGATCATCGGCATGCTGCCGATGGCGTTTGCGATGGGCGACGGCGGCGAACAAAACGCACCGCTCGGCCGCGC
>CAWUJR010000509.1:0-3258 GCA_963922375.1 uncultured Robbsia sp. | reverse complement strand
GACTCGCCCCTGCCCGACCGACGAGTGTCGGGCGGGTTCGGGCGGGTTCGGGCGCGTTCGGGCGCGTTCGGGCTGACTCGCGCCGAGAATCCGTCAGTGGATATCCTTCAACGGTTATCCCTTAGCACCGGGTGCGGACGACGATGACCAGCCATGCGCGACGAAAGCCGCACATAGCGCCTCCATCCCGGCCGCATCTTCCGCCGTGAAACGGCCGGCGAGGGGACTGTCCACGTCCCAGACGCCGATCAATGCGCCGTCAGGATCGATCAGCGGCACGACCACCTCTGACTCCGACGCGGCGTCACACGCGATATGTCCGGGGAATTGATGGACGTCCGCGACGACCTGGGTTTGCCGACGCTGCGCGGCGGTCCCGCATACACCTTTGCCAAGCGCAATCCGCACGCAAGCAGGCTTGCCTTGGAACGGGCCGACGACGAGCTCAGTGCCGTCGAAAAAGTAAAAGCCCGCCCAGTTCAACGTGTCCACACCGTTGTAAACCAGCGATGCAAAATTCGCTGCGTTCGCGATGCGATCCGTTTCGCCGCCGATCAGCGACGCGACTTGACCAACCAGCGTTCTATAGGGCTCGACCAACGACTCGTCCGGTGAACCGCCATCAAGAATAACTGTCATGCCTGTTTCCTTCGAAAACCAACACCTTGAATCAAGGCAAAATCGCCACCATACCCTAATTACAATGACATTGTCGCCGCCGATACTTTGACGCACCTTTCGTGTATTCGGGTCGCTGTCATGCCAAGGAAAATCGGCGGCGCACTGTCGCTGCACCGATGCGGTGTTGTGAGCGTGCCGCTTAGGCGATCGATCTCAAATAACAACCGCCCTATTCCATTCGGCAAAATCGGGACCCATCATAAAACGAGCGTTTTATTTACCGGCTCTCAATAATGAAAAGAATACGATTCGGTCTGGCAGGCGTATTGGCCGCTTGGGGGCCCGCCGCATCGGCGCAGAGCGCCATGACGATGTACGGTCGGATCGATACCGGCGTCGAATACTTGAACCACACGGCGACGACCACTGGCGGCAATGCTAGCCGTTGGAGCGCCGAAAGGGCACGCTGGCGTATGTGAAGAATGGCCAGAACAGCTCATTCTCGGTTTTCGCGAATTCACGCGGCACGTCGTCGACCAGTTCGCTGGCAGGCGAATCGCAGACGGGCGCTTATGTTGGCATGATGCAAACGTTCTCACAGGAACCCATGCACCCCTGGGCATCCACATCGCCCTCGCACGCTTGCGCGCCGAGGGCGATGCCCTCCGCCAAGCCCTACGGCACTTGGCGGCGCAAGAGGCTTACTTGGCGCTCGGCAACGCATAGGCGATCACATAATCGCCCAGCTTGGTACCGAACGAGCCATGTCCGCCCGCCGCAATGACGACAAACTGTTTGCCGTTCACTTCATACGTCATCGGTGTGGCCTGACCACCCGCCGGCAAGCGCGCTTGCCACAACTGGTCACCGTTGCTCATGTTGAAGGCGCGCAGGTAATTATCGGCAGTCGCACCGATAAAGAACACGTTCCCTGCCGTCGACATCGGGCCACCCAGCATCGGCATCCCCATCTTGAACGGCAGCGGGATCGGCGAACTATCACGCACGGTACCAATGCGCTTCTTCCAGACGATCTGATTCGTCTTCAAATCGACGCCCGAAATATAACCCCAAGCCGGTTCCTTACATGGGAAACCCAACGGCGACAGGAACGGGTTCAACGTCACGCCGAACGGCACGCCATATTGCGGCTGAACGCCTACTTCCGAGCCGGTTCCGTTCACACCGCTTGCAGGCGGTTCGATCGGATTGCGCGGACCACGCGGAATCAGCTTCGATACGAACGGCAACGCGATCGGGTTGGCAATCGCGATTTGACGATCGGTGTCGACGGACAGACCGCCCCATTCGAACATCCCCAGATTGCCCGGGAACACCAGCGTACCCTGCTCGGACGGTGGCGTGAACGTGCCTTCATAGCGCATGCGATGGAACAGCACACGGCACATCAGTTGGTCGTACATCGTCGCGCCCCACATATCCGCGCCGGTCAGCTTTTTGCTCGGACGGAAAGTGAGTTGCGAGAACGGCTGCGTGGCCGACACGTGGTCGCCCGCGGCGGCACCCTGCGGCACCGGCTGTTCCGGAGCCGGCACGACCAACGCACCGGTACGACGATCCAGTACGAAGATATTGCCGGTCTTTGCAGGTGCGTAGACGACAGGAACGACCTTGCCCGACTGATCGGTGATATCGGCGAGCGTCGGCTGTGCCGGCAAGTCCATATCCCACAAGTCGTGGTGCACGGTCTGGTAGAACCAGGCCAGCTTACCCGTTGACGCATGCAAGGCCAGCAGGCTGCTCGCATACTTTTCTTGCTCCGGCGTGCGGTTGCCGCCCCAGATGTCCGGCGTCGTCACGCCGATTGGCAGGTAGACGATATCCAGCTTCGGATCGTAGACCGACGGTGCCCACGAGTTCGGCGAGTTGAACGTGTAATGCTGGCCCGGCGGCAGAATCGTGTTCGGATCCTTCGCACCCGGATCGAACGCCCAGAGCAACTTGCCGGTATTGACGTCGAAAC
The DNA here is from genome assembly GCA_963922375.1 of uncultured Robbsia sp. Lineage (GTDB taxonomy): Bacteria > Pseudomonadota > Gammaproteobacteria > Burkholderiales > Burkholderiaceae > Robbsia. Next base: position 653 of record CAWUJR010000509.1, on the reverse strand, counting down.
CACGGATCACACCCGACGGTTCACGCGTCGAGTAGTTATCGGTCACGGCACCCGCGACGATGATGACCTTATCGGTCACGATCGGCGGCGAGGTCGGCTCATATTGACCGGCGGTCGTGACCGGCTGACCTGCTTGCAGATTCAGGTCGCCGTTATCGCCGAATTCCGGGCAACGCTCGCCGGTCTTCGCATCCAGCGCATACAGGTGACCGTTATTCACCGGCAGGAAGATACGACGGCTGCACAGCGCAGGCGCACTGCCTGCAGCCACCGAATTCGATCCCGGGGCCGAGGCCGGCGTGCTCAGGCTGGCAGCAGGCGTCTCGTGATACGACACACCGCGGCAGGTCACGTGCTGGAACGTCGGGTCGGTTTTCAGGCCCGGATCGAACTTCCACTTCTGCTCTCCGGTGGCCGCGTCCAGCGCGAACAGCATCTGGTGCGGCGAGCACAGATAGAGCATGTCGCCGATCTTGATCGGCGTCACTTCGTCCGTAATTTCGCCCGGATCGGTCGACCGCTTTTTGTCGCCGGTTCGGAAGGTCCATGCCACTTGCAGGTCCTTCACGTTGTCCGCATTGATCTGGGACAGCGGCGAGTAGCGCGTACCGCTTTGCGTACGCCCATAAGCGGGCCAGTCGCCTGCCGGAATC
>CAWUJR010000508.1:0-3275 GCA_963922375.1 uncultured Robbsia sp. | reverse complement strand
ATTGCGGCCTCGGACTGGCGATCGTTGCCCGCCTGGCGCGCAAGCGCCATGGCCGTTGCGTCGTGCAAAATGCGTTTGGCGGCGGATTGTCCGTCAGGATCGAACTGCCCGCCGAATGACGCGACCGCCTGTCTTTAGCAGGCCCGACGCGGACCGACATGTCCGATCGCTGACGGGCCTGTGCTTACTGGTCTTTCGGATGCCAGGTATTGGCAGGATCGATCGGCTGCGGTTTATACGCGGTATTCGATGTCGCCGACGGAACCCCGTCGGACGGCGTGAACGGGGTGCTCGGGTAGTTGGCGTAGGTCTGCGGCGCCGTCGTCCCGGCATTGGTCGTAGGCAGCGGGGAGCCGTATGACGGCTCAGCCGGAATCGGCTGCGTGGAGGCCGGTGCCGTGTCGGCGGTCGCATAAGCCGCTGCGCCGTTGCTCGAAATGGCGTAAGCGCTGCTGTTCGCCGGCGGCGAGTTCGACGTCACCGATGCCAGTGACGTCCCCGACGCGTTCGGGCTGATGACCATGCGTTTGATCAGGCCGCGCATCTTCGTTGCGGTCGTCGCGAAGCGATCGGTGTTCAGCCCTTCAGTTTGATAGTGCGCGACCACGGCGTCGCTGCCATGCTGCAACGTCAGGTCGATCGTGGACAGATAGCGCGTGTAACCGTCGCTGAACTCGCGATGGCCAAAGTCCAGCGACGCGTTATAGGTAAGACGTGCTTCGCAATCCGGCGGCGACGTACCTACGTTGTACACCATCGACGTTACGCCATACGAAGACAGTGCGACGCGCAACGCGGGCACGATATCGGGATCATTGACGCTGTTGTTCAGTTCAATGCAGACGTGCCTGACCGGTGCCGGTTTGCCGCTGACAAAGGTAGGGCTCGAGTACTGCGACGCGACAGCAAAACCAGCTTGCGTGACCGAGCCCACGGCATCCGCTGCCGTGATGACGGTCCATGCACAGCCGGACAACGTGCCGCCTGCCGCGAACGACAGCGCCGCGACAGCACTGAGACGCCAATGCTGCTGCAGCGCGCGCAATGATTTCATCCGCATCCGAGCCGGTGCAGGGGGGACCGTGCGGCAGTCGCCGCTCGGGATCTCGATCGCTTTGTCCATCTCCTTGCTTCACCCGTGGTTCGCTCGGCCGCATCGATTCTTGCCGCGTCGCAGTGTGTACCGGCTGGCCGCCTCGACCAGTGTTGCCATGATCGCCGATCCCCACCAGCACAAAACGGCAAGCAACCCGCGCAGTCGTCAACTCCTTACTAAATCTTTCAAAAGTCTTCCCGCGAGATCGGGGAGTACAATTTACTGCATCATCGGGACAGAAGCGGCTCAGCGCCAACGGCATCGGCGCGGGCATGGACAACGCGGAATCGGAATATCACGGGGCGGTGAAGATGCAAACGGAAATACGCGCTCAGACACTGGGCGAAGAGGTGGTCAATAGTCTGACGCATGGTGCCGGCGCGCTATTGGTGGTGATCGCAGCGATTGTCGCCTGGCCATTCGCGCCGGCTGGCGATCAACACTTCAATGGCGAGAGCGGCTGGGGGCTGGTGGTCTATCTGACGACGATGATCGCGCTGTATGCGATCTCGGCGCTTTATCACGGCTTGCCGGCGGGTCGGGGCAAAGACATTTTCATGAAGCTCGACTACTGCGCGATTTACTTTTTCATTGCCGGCACCTACACACCGTTTGCGTTGGGCGTGTTGTCCGGGCATGGTGGTACCGCGCTGTTGGCCGCGATTTGGGGGCTGGCCGGATTGGGCGTCATGCTGCAATTGCTGGGCAGGTTGGCGCATCCGCTGCTGTCGACCGGCCTGTATCTGGCGATGGGCTGGGCGGTATTGGCCGTGGCTAAGCCATTGATCACGCTGTTGCCGACGGCAGGACTGGTCTGGTTATTGATCGGCGGCCTTTGCTATACCGGTGGCGTGGTGTTCTTCCTGCTCGACAGCAAGTTGAAGTTTGCCCATTCGGTTTGGCATCTGTTTGTGCTGGCGGGCTCCGCTTGTCATTTTGTCGCCATTGGTTGGTATGCGTATGGGTGAGGCGGTCGCGCAGCGGGTCGACTGGTTTGGTGCGCTGGAAGGCGACTGGCAGTTGCGTCGCCGGATTCTGCAATGGGGACCGAAACACGGGTTGGCCGATGGATTGACGAATGTTCTTGCGAAGGCGCGGGCAGCCGATGGCCGCAGCGAAGCGCACCATCCGTCGGAATACCGCACGTCGCCCCCTGGACTACCGGAGGGGATGGTCGTGGGACGGCTGAGCGGCGTCGCCCGTTTTACGCGGATCGATCAAGCGACATTGCATTACCGCGAGGAGGGCGCGCTGTGCTTGCGCCAGCCCGGCGGGAGGCAGCTCCCAACGACCGTTCATGCAGTGCGGGAATACCGATATCGGCGTGATGGCGATGCGTGGCGGGTCGATTTCGCCGATGGGCCCACTGCGGGCGACCCATTTCTCCGGCTCGATCCGGTGGGGGGCGATGCAGATCGTCGCCGAATGGATGACGGGGACGACCGGGACGACCGGTATGAGCAGGACGGCCGAGACGAGCGCGGCCAGTACGACCCTCCGCGTGTGGACGAAGCTGGATTGGCCGCATCGCACAGTGACTGGATCGCGATGGATCATCATCTGTGCGGGCGCGACCTGTATCAGGCGGTGTATCGGCTACACGGGTTCGCGCAGCCGGGGCCGGCAAGACCGCGCATTGTGCAACGCACGACCGTCACCGGTCCCCGTAAAGACTATGCGATCGTCAGCGTACTACGACGCTGGTCCAACGAAGCCTAGCTCTTCCTTGCCGACGCGCGTGCCGACGACGGTGGCACGGTGTAGCGCCACTTGCCGGCGCGATTATCGAGCAGCGCATCTTGTTGCAGTCGAACTTCAGCGCGCGATGCCTCGGCTATTGCGAATTCGCTACGGCGATCGGAAGGTGCACGGCTGGGAGCACGGGTATAGGCCATGGAGAAACTCCTGTGGGAGCGAACCTCAGGACAGACCGGCACCATGCACGGGAGACGCTCTCGCTGACTCACGTACGGTGGCACGTCTGACCCGACGGTCCTGTATCGACACGGCTATCCCCGCTCGATCGGTGCAATGGTGTCCTCGCGGCCGTGTCGGCACGAGGTCATGCATCGTCGATAAGCCTTTGCAGCGGTGGGCGTCGCTAACGGCCATGCCGCAGGATGCTGTTCGCGAAGTCGCGCGCGTGCGCGCAAGCGCCGGCAGCAGCCTTACGCTCAGC
>CAWUJR010000507.1:0-3286 GCA_963922375.1 uncultured Robbsia sp. | reverse complement strand
ACCCGGAGCAGGCGCTGGCCCGTCTGGCGGCGCTGTACGACGCAAGCACCGCCGCATTGCAGGCCGCGTTCTCGCGTTTCAAGCGGGGCGAAGCGTTCGAGGCGCCGGTTCGCGCATGTTACCCATTCATTCGTATCACGGCGGACTCCAGTAGCGAGTTGGATTCGCGGCGCTCATATGGCTTTGTCGCCGGGCCGGGCGTGTTTCAGACCACGGTGACGCGTCCCGACCTGTTTGGCGACTACTATCGGCAGCAACTGCGCCTGCTGCGTCGCAATCACGATGCGGCCGTCATCGAAATAGGCGTCTCCACACAGCCGATTCCGGTCCATTTTGCGTTCCCCGAAGGCATCCAGCTGGAGGGGGAGTTGGACCAGTCGCGGCTGCGTCAATTGCGCCAGCACTTCGACACGCCGGATCTGGCTGAACTCGATGACGCGATCGTCAATGGGACCTACGCCGCCGCGCCCGATGCGCCGCAGCCGCTCGCGTTGTTCACCGCGCCGCGCGTGGACTTTTCATTGCATCGGCTGCGCCATTACACCGCAACGTCGCCTGGCCATTTCCAGAACTACGTGCTCTATACGAACTACCAGTTCTATATCGATGAATTCGTGCGTTATGGCCGCTCGCTGATGGCCCATACCGACGACCCGATCGAACGGGCCAAGCGGAGCGAATACTTAGCGTTCGTCGAGCCGGGCGATGTGGTTACACCGAACGCGAACCTGGGCGATCCGCAGGCAAGCGGCATGCCGCCGCCGCGGATGCCGCAGATGCCGGCCTACCATCTTGTGCGCGCTGATGGCAGCGGTATCACGATGATCAATATCGGCGTCGGCCCGTCGAATGCGAAGACGATCACCGATCATGTCGCGGTGCTGCGTCCTCACGCCTGGGTGATGCTCGGGCACTGCGCGGGTCTGCGCAATACGCAGCGTCTGGGCGACTACGTGCTTGCGCACGGTTATGTGCGTGAAGACCATGTGCTGGACGCGGATCTGCCGCTCTGGGTCCCGGTGCCGCCGCTTGCCGAAATACAGGTCGCGCTCGAACGCGCGGTGGCCGAAGTGACGCGATTGGAAGGGCGCGAGTTGAAGCGCGTCATGCGCACCGGCACGGTCGCGAGCGTCGACAATCGCAATTGGGAGCTGCGCGATTACCGCGAGCCGGTACAGCGGCTGTCGCAAAGTCGCGCGATTGCGCTGGATATGGAGTCGGCAACCATTGCCGCGAATGGATTCCGCTTCCGTGTACCGTACGGCACGTTGCTCTGCGTCTCGGACAAGCCGCTGCACGGCGAGTTGAAGCTACCGGGAATGGCCGATTCGTTCTATCGGGAGCAGGTCAACCAGCACTTGCTGATCGGCATGCGCGCCATGGAATTGCTGCGCGAGAACGGCCTCGAGAAACTGCATAGCCGCAAGCTGCGCAGTTTCGCCGAGGTGGCATTCCAGTAAGCGAATGCCTACTTCGCTCGCTTACTTTGCTTGGCTTCGTGCCCCGGATAGCGGGCACGCATCGGACGATGCTCACAGATAAAACATCTGATCGTCTTCCGACTTCGCCGGCGCCGCTTCGGGCGCGGCGGCCTCGCCGCTCTCATAGAACGCAGTGACGGCCGCCAGAATCTCGTCCGGATCGTCGATGACCTGCATCAAGTCCAGGTCGTGCTCGCCGATCAGCTTGCGCGGCATCAGTTCGTTCTTGAACCAGCCGAGCAGACCGTCCCAGAACTCGGCACCCACCAGGATGATCGGCACGCGGCGCGACTTTTTCGTCTGGATCAGCGTCAGCACCTCGGCCAGCTCGTCGAGCGTACCGAATCCGCCCGGCATGACCACCACCGCATCTGAATTCTTCACGAACGTGACCTTGCGCGTGAAGAAATGCCGGAAGCGCAGCGAAATGTCCTGGAAACGATTGCCCGACTGCTCGTGCGGCAATTCGATATTCAGCCCCACCGATGGCGATTTGCCGGCGTGCGCGCCGCGGTTCGCCGCTTCCATGATACCGGGGCCGCCGCCGGAAATCACTGCAAACCCGGCGTCGGAGAGCTTGCGCGCAATCGTCGCGGTCAGCTTGTAGTACTTGGACCCCGGCTTGATACGGGCCGAGCCATAGATGCTCACAGCAGGTCGAAGCTCCGACAGGTATTCGGTCGCCTCAACAAACTCTGCCATAATCGTGAACATCTGCCACGAAGCACGGGCCTTTTTGGCCGTCGCGCGCTCAAGATCTGCGATGGATCGCAGACTCGGAATCACTTTTCTTTGGTTCATATGTCGGAACAACACACTCTGGACGGCAAGGTCCTGCTATTGGTCGATGGGTCAAGCTACTTGTACAGGGCCTTTCATGCAATGCCCGATCTGCGCGGACCGGAAGGCGAACCCACCGGCGCGCTCTACGGGATCATCAACATGTTGCGTCGCTTGCGCCGCGATCACCCCGCAGAGTATAGCGCGTGCGTCTTCGATGCGAAGGGCAAGACGTTTCGCGACGACATGTACACCGAATATAAAGCGCATCGTCCATCGATGCCGGACGATCTGGCGCGCCAGGTCGAGCCGATCCATCATGCGGTGCGGGCGCTTGGTTGGCCGCTGCTGATGGTCGAGGGCGTCGAAGCGGACGACGTGATCGGGACGCTGTGCCGCCGCGCCGAGGCGCTCGGCATGAAAGTCATCGTCTCCACCGGTGACAAGGATCTGGCGCAACTGGTCAGCGATCGCGTCACGCTGGTCAACACGATGAGCAATGAAGTGCTCGACATTCCGGGTGTGGAGGCCAAATTCGGCATCCCGCCCAATCGCATCGTCGATTACCTGTCGCTGATCGGGGACACCGTCGACAACGTGCCCGGCGTCGACAAGGTCGGGCCAAAGACCGCGGTCAAATGGCTGACGCAGTACGGCTCGCTCGACGGCGTGATCGAAAATGCCGCATCGATCAAAGGTGTCGTCGGCGACAATCTGCGTCGCGCGTTGGATTGGCTGCCGATGGCCCGAAAACTTGTGACCGTGCACACCGAATGCGAGCTGGATGCGCATATGGCGTCGATCGACGCTTCGTTGCAGGCGTTGCCCGAGGCTCGTGAGGAACTCCGCGATATCTTCAATCGGCATGGTTTCAAGACCTGGCTGCGCGAAGTCGAAGCGCTGTTGGACAGCGATGGCGAGGCGTTCGAAAGCGGTCCGGGTGCAGCCGGTGTCGTCAGCGGCAACGCCGCGCGCTCGGACGGCGCGGAGGGTGTTGCCGACACGGGTCAAATGCCGGCACCGTC
>CAWUJR010000506.1:0-3286 GCA_963922375.1 uncultured Robbsia sp. | reverse complement strand
GCGGCTCGCGCACCGCTCCTCAGCGGCCTGCGCGGTCTGATGAAGTCGGGCCGCACGCCGGCCACACAGCAGGGCTGACGGACAATGTCCCGGTTGGCGCAGGCGTCGCATTTCGGGTTCTTGACCTTGCCGAATTATTCGATGATTGCTTTCACGAGCGCGATCGAAGTGTTGCGGATGGCCAATTACGTCGGGCGCAGCAATCATTACACGTGGTCGGTTCTCTCGACGGATGGCGAACCGGCCCGTGCCAGTAACGGTCTGAGCGTGAAGCCGACGCGTCTGCTCGATCCGGACGATCTCCCCGATGTCCTGATCGTCTGCGCCGGATGGCAGGTGCGCGATTACGTGGACGACCGGGTCATTGCGCTGTTACAGCAGGTGGCGGGGGCGGGGGTGCCGGTCGGCGGCATTTGCACCGGACCGTATGCATTGCTGGCGGCGAATCTGCTCGACGGGTACCGCTGCACGATCCATTGGGAAGACATGTCGCCGCTGCATACCCGTTATCCGGACGTGCATTTTGCCGATGAGCTGTTTGTCATCGACCGTGAGCGCCTGACCTGCACCGGCGGGACCGCACCGCTCGACCTGATGTTGAGCCTCGTCAGTCTGCGGCTCGGCCAAGCACACGCCACGCAGGTGTCCGAGCAATTCATCGTTGAACGGATTCGGGGGTCGAGCGATTATCAACCTATCCCGGTGGATGCTCGCGTGGGCTTCACGCGTGCCGAACTGATCGAAGTGGTCAGGCTGATGGAAGCCAATATCGAGGAACCGCTGTCACTGGAGGAGTTGTCACGGCTGGTCGCGTTGTCGCAGCGGCATCTGCAGCGCATGTTCAAAATGTTCCTGCACGTCTCCCCGACGCATTACTATCTCACATTGCGCTTGCGGCGCGCGCGGGAACTCCTGCGCAATACCGATGCGTCGATCTCCCGGGTCACCGCAACGTGTGGGTTTCATTCGCCTTGCCATTTCAGCAAGGCGTATCGGGCGCAGTTCGGTCACGCGCCCAGCACCGAGCGACGCGTGTCGGTCTGACACGCTTGTATGTCACATAGGCTTTATCCCCGTTCCTTAATGGACCGTTTTCTAATATGGAGAACTAAATGAAACGTCTTATGGTTGCGTGTGCGTTGACGCTGGCTAGTTCTGTGGCCACTTACGCAGCTGAATCGGCATCCTGTCAGAGCGTGCGATTTGCTGACGTGGGCTGGACAGACATCGCTGCGACCACGGGGTTGGCCAGTGTGGTTTTCGAGGGGCTGGGCTATAAGCCGACAAAGACGATTGCGTCCGTGCCGATTACTTTTGCCGGTATCAAGAGCAAACAGATCGATGCCTTCCTGGGCTATTGGTCGCCGACGATGGATCCGAACGTCGCGCCTTTCCAGAAGGCCGGACAAGTCGAAGTGCTGCCCGCGCCGAATCTGACCGGCGCGAAATATACGCTGGCCGTACCCGCCTATTCGTATGCAGCGGGACTGAAGTCGTTCCAGGACATCGCGAAAGACTACGATAAGCTCGATGGCAAAATCTACGGTATCGAACCGGGTAATGACGGGAATGCGCTGATCAAAAAGATGATCGACGCGAACCAGTTTGGCCTGGGAAAATTCAAATTGGTGGAATCGAGCGAAGCAGGGATGTTGGTGCAGGTGCAGCGCGCGATCCGCGAGCATAAGGATATCGTCTTCCTGGGCTGGGAGCCGCATCCGATGAATGTGCAGATGAAGATCGATTATCTGTCCGGCGGCGACGCGGTGTTCGGACCGAACTACGGCGAGGCAAAGGTGTACACGGTGACGCGGCCGGATTACGCGTCGATGTGTCCGAACGCGGCAAAACTGGTGTCAAATTTGCATTTCACGACCGATCTTGAAAACCACGTGATGTTGCCGATCATGGCGAAGACCGAGCCGAACGATGCGGCGAAAGCGTGGTTGAAAGCGAACCCGGCAGTGCTGACGACCTGGCTTGCGGGCGTCAAGACGTTCGACGGTAAAGACGGGTTGAGCGCGGTCAAGGCGTACGTCGCGCGGTAAGGCTTCAAAGCGCCTGCGCGCGGCCCGGAAAAGTCTCGTCGAAGTCGTCGCGGCCGGTTCTTCCGTCCTCCTCGCCGCTTGCCCGTCCGCCTTCCTCGCCGCCTTCCTCGCCATCGTGAGGGTCGCGGTGTTCCACGCGCGCAGGCCCGCGTTGCTCCCGATACATCATCGGGGGCATGCCAAATTGCTTGCGGAATTCGCGTCCGAGATGAGACGCATCAGAGAATCCGCAACTCGACGCGATGTCGGCGACGGTTTTGTCCGAACTGGTCAACAGCCATGCGGCAGTGCGCAACCTCACTTGCTTCGCATAAGCCTGCGGCGCTTTGCCGGTTTCCGCTTTGAACAGGCGTTCGAGCTGACGCGTGGACAGATCCAGTTTCTGTGCCAGTTCATCCAGCGTCAACGGCCGACCGATGTGCTGTTCCATCAGCAGGATCGCGCGTTTTACCTTCGGATGCGTGGCGGGCGCCAGGCCCGGCGGGTGCGGCTGCGGCGCATTCCCCTTTTGCATGTCGTCGACCAGCAGGATGCGCAACGCTTTCTGCACGGTCGCGGTTTCCACATGCCGTAGCAGGATGGCGGCGGCAACATCGATCGATGCGCGGCCGCCGGAGCAGGTGATACGCCTGTGATCGATCACGAACAATCGGTCCGCTACCAATGACGCTTCGTTTGCCGCGGGAAACCGTTCGAGGAAGTCCCAATAGTGGAACCAACTGACGCAGATCCGATAACCGTCCAGTACCCCGGCACGCATCAGCGAGAACACACCGGTGCACAGGCCCACCAAGGTGGCATCTGCTGCAGCGGCCTGGCGGATGAATTGGAGCGTCGCGTCGCCCGTCGCCGGCCCGGAATGCAGCAGCCCACCGACGATGACCACATAGTCGAAGCGCTCGGCGCTCTCGAACGTTTCCCACGGGGTGATCTGAATGCCGCAACTGGCGCGCACCGGTGCCAACGTCTCACCGACCACGCTCCAGGAGCAGCGCACCGGTTTGCTGAAGTCGCCTTCGTCGGCACAGAGCCGCAACAGGTCCACGAAGCCCGAGAACGCGGTCAACGTGAAGTTCGGCAGCAACACGATGCCGAAGCGGATCCGGATGCGTTCTGGGCCTTCCGGCGGGAGGGAGGAGCGGGCGGTCATCGGCGGAGCGTATCTGGCAGTGTCGGACGGCGTCGGGGCAGTAGGTGGGGACGTGCAACGCAAATGCAACTCGGGTGCAAGCGGGCGC
>CAWUJR010000505.1:0-3289 GCA_963922375.1 uncultured Robbsia sp. | reverse complement strand
GCGGGCGCAGGCGGGGCCGATGTCAATTCGCTTGTGGACATGTTCACCCGGGGCCACTTTTCCGGCAATGTGCGGTCACTGTATTTTTCCACACACAATGGCTTTTTCTCGAAGGGCGTGAACCAGGACACGATCGCGTATGGCGGCAAACTGGGTTATACGACTGCCCGCTTCTACGGCTTCTCGCTCGGCGTAAGCGGTTATCTGCAGCGCGATATCGATCGTTCGAACGACCCTGAAAAAGTCGACACCTACCTCGGGCCGAATATCACCGCGATGGGCGAGGCGTATGTGAAATGGGAGCATGTGCTTGCGCAACATCCGTTCTCGATCACCGTCGGTAACCAGGAACTCGATGTCCCGTTCGCCTCGACATACGACTGGCGCATGGCGCCCGAACTTTTCCAGGGCGTGGATGCGCGCTATGGTGATGCTGACAATTACCTGACTGCATTCCGGATGTTCCGCTACAAGTCCTACATCGACGATTCGTTCAATAAGCGCACCAATTACAACGTCGGCTTCGACTCGTATTCGGACATCGGCAATACGGAAACGAATGGCTTCTGGGGCGTGGGTATCGGACACCAGTTCAAATTGGCGCCGGTGACGGTCAGCACGCAAGCCTGGTATCAGAGCTATCTCGATTATGCCGATCTGGCGTATGCCGAAGGGCAGGTCATTCAGGCGTCGGGTGCATACCGCCCATTCGTCGGCGCGCAATGGTTCCATGAGACGGGTAGCGGACGCGAACTTTTGGGCGCGATCGATAGCCAGGTCTATGGTCTGCAACTGGGGGTCAAGCACAACTCGGTGACGTTGAGCGTGGGCTATGACTACATCGCCCCGCATCACAATTCTTATCTGAACGGCGCATTGGTCACGCCGTATGCGCACAATGTGGCCAGCGGTCCGCTGTTCGCGCAACCGTTTCTGACGAGCACGCAGGATCTAGGTTCCGGGAATGCGTATGCGATCGACATCAGCGGAGCGCCGTCGGCGAACTGGTTCATCGGCGCGCGCTACTCATTCATGGATTTGAAAACCAGTGCGTCGGCGGCCAGTCAGAACCAATCCGAGTATCTGGCGTACGCGATCTATAACTTCCAGGGCAAGCTGAAGGGACTGAGCCTGTCCGACTTCCTCGGCGTACAGACGTCGCCGCTGGCGGGCCGGACATTCATCCAGAATCGCGTGCAGATCGAGTACGCGTTCGGCGCGAAGTGATCAACGGTCAAAGATCGAAGAACACGGTTTCCTGATCGCCCTGCATGCGGATGTCGAATCGATAGACCCGCTTGCCGGCGATCGGCTCACGCTTGGCGATCAACGTGTGGCGGCGCGCCTCCGGCACCGACAGCAGCACCGGGTCGTCCGCGTTCGCGGTTTCGTCCTCGAAGTACACGCGGGTGAATGCATGCAGCAGCAGTCCGCGCATCAGCACGATGACATCGATGTGCGGTGCTTCGCCATCGGCAATGGCGCCCGGCTTGATCGTTTCGATCTGATACATCGCCTTCGGGTCGGTCCCGGTGCCCACCCGCCCAAAACCCGTGAAGCCGGTCTCGATGGCTTCCTGCGGCGTGCCGATGTAACGGCCTTCGGCATTCGGTTGGAGAAATTCGAGCACCGCATCGGCGATCGCAGCGCCGTTACCGTCGATTACCTGACCGGTCAGCAGGATATGCTCGCCCTCGGCCTCCGGACGCGCCAGCGTCGGCGAGAACAGGCTGGCGAATCCATAGTTATATTGCGTCGGGGTCAGGCCATACGCGAAATAGGGTCCGACCGTTTGGGACGGCGTTTGCTTCAGCACAGTGGAAGAGGTGGTCATGATGGATCCTTATTCGGTCGGGGTTTGCAACGGGCCGCGCAGCACGATATCGAACTGGTAAGCCAGTGCGAATTCCGGCTCGGTCATGTCCAGATCGAAACGCGCGACCAGGCGGTCCCGCATCGGTTCAGGCGTGCCCTGATAGATCGGATCGAATGCAAACAGCGGGTCGCCGGGGAAATACATCTGTGTCACCAGGCGCGACGCGAAATAGTCGCCAAACAATGAGAAATGGATATGTTGCGGGCGCCACGCGTTGTGATGGTTGCCCCAAGGATAGGCTCCCGGCTTGATCGTCATGAAACGGTAACGGCCTTCGTTATCGGTCATGCATCGTCCGGCCCCAAGGAAGTTCGGGTCGAGCGGCGCGGGATGCTGGTCGACCTTGTGGACATAGCGGCCAGCGGCATTCGCTTGCCAGATTTCGACCAACGTGTTGCGGACCGGTTTGTTCCCTTCATCCAGCACGCGGCCGGTGACGATGATGCGCTCGCCCAGCGGTTCGCCGTTACGCGCCGCATTACGCGTCAGGTCGTGATCCAATGCGCCGAGACGATCGGCGCCGTACACGGGCGCACGCAGATCGCGCAGCTTCGGTTTCATCGGAATCAGCGGCTGCTGTGGCGCGCGGAACGTCGTAGAGCGATATTCGGGGGACAGATATAAGGGCTGGGTTTCCCAGTCGCGGGCAGCAATGATCGATGAGGACATGATCCAGTCTCCATGTTTGTTTTTATAAAAGGTTGACGCTACTTTATCTCTAACCAATACGCATGCAAAATGGTGTTTTCTGATAGTAGCCATAACCAGAAGTAAATTGAAGCAGCCAGGTGCCCGTGACAACGATAACGAAGATGACGACGCCAGCGTCGGAGACAACCTCCGGTGCCCGCGCGGGGCGGATCAAACTGCGGCACTTGCAGTGCTTTTTGAGTGTGTTGCAGCATGGCAGCTTGCAGAAAGCAGCCGAAGCGCTATCGGTCAGTCAGCCGGCCGCATCGAAAACGCTTGCCGAATTGGAAGCCTGCCTGGCAGTGACGTTGTTTGCGCGCGGGCGCAACGGTGCGCAGCCTACCGCCGCCGCCATCACATTTCAGCGCTATGCGGCCGCTTGCATGGTCAGTCTGCAGGAGGGTGTGGAAGCGGCGACCCGCCCTGACGATGTCGCAGTGGGGAGATTGCGCATCGGTATTCTGCCGACACTGGTCGGCGATTGGGTTGGCGACGCGATTCAGCAATTCGTCACGCAGTGGCCCGGTGTGGCGCTACAAGTTGCCACCGGCCGCAACGGGGTGCTGCTGGAAGGGCTGCGCGACGCTTCTTTCGACTTGGCGATCGGTCGGATCGCCGAGCCGGCAGCGATGACCGGTCTGAGTTTTGAATTCCTGCGCGGCGAGCCGCTGGCAGTGTGTGTGGGCGCGGGGCACCCGCTGACGGCAGCCGGCGCATTGTCCG
>CAWUJR010000504.1:0-3294 GCA_963922375.1 uncultured Robbsia sp. | reverse complement strand
CCTGCAGGCATTGCAGGAAAAACTGGATGCCGACGCCGGTGCCGTGGTGAGCGGCACAACGGGTGACGATGCGACGTCCACGGTGCCGCCGGTCGTGTCGGCACTCGACCCGGCCGGTTTATTGCAACCCATCGACGCATTATTGTCCAGTTTTCCGGCCGTGCTGCTGGACGAGGCCTATGCGCGCCGCTTCATGCATGGGCAACGGCTGCGCTTGAGCGACGATGCTGCGATGCAATGGCCGGAGGGCCAGCATGCCGCGCATCCGGCGAGTGCCGACATCGGTCGCGTTCGCGTGTATGCCGGCGAAGCGCGCCTATTGGGTACCGCGACACTCGTCGCGGGACTGTTAGCGCCCGAGCGCCTCGTCGGCACTGCGGGCGCTTAATAACAACCCTCAACGACGCTTGGCGCCGGTCAATGGGCGCCAGACGCGGCAGCGCCGGCGTCTGCGCTGGTCGTGCGCTGACGTTGGGTGATCCAGACCAGTGCGATCAGTGCCAAAAAGATGCCGGCAGACAGATAGAACAGGTCATTGACGCCCATGGTCGCCGCTTGCTGGTTCACGCTCAGGTTGAACGCACCGTACGCCTGATCGTGTGACATGCCCATCGATTGCATTTGCTGAATCGATGCATTGAAGGACGGGTTATACGCATTCGCCTGTTCGGTCAATTGCGCATGATGTAGTTCACTGCGGCGGTCCCATGCGGTGGTGAACACCGACGAGCCGATCCCGCCGAACATGATCCGCACGAAGTTCGACAATCCCGATGCCGCCGGAATACGATGGCCGGGCAGGCCGGTTAGCGTGATCGTCACCAGCGGGATAAAGAAGCCCGCCAGGGCCGCGCCTTGCAGCAACGTGGGCACCATCAGCGAATAGGTATCCACATCGACGGTATAGCGTGAGCGCATCCAGAACACGATCGCGAACACGACAAAGGCGGCCGTCGCGATATAACGCGGATCGGTCTTCGACATATATTTGCCGGTCAGCGGCGACAACAGAATCGCGAAAACGCCCACCGGAGCGAGTACCAGCCCGGCGTTCGTGGCGGTATAGCCGATCGTCGTCTGTAACCACAGCGGCATCAGTACCAGATTGCCGAAGTACAGACCATAGCCGACCGATAGCGCGACGGTGCCGCCGGTGAAATTGCGACCTGAAAACAGCGACAGATCGACGACCGGATGCGTTGCGGTCAGCTCCCAGATGACGAAGACCACCAGCGCGATGATCGCGATCAGTCCGAGCGCGACGATCGTCGGCGAGCTGAACCAGTCGAGATCCTTGCCCTTGTCCAGCATCACCTGCAGCGATCCCACCCACACCACCAGCAGGAACAGACCCATCTTGTCGATCGGCAAGCGCTGGATCGCCGAGTCGCGGCGTCGATAGATCAACCAGGTGACGAACGCGGCGACGACGCCCACGGGAATATTCACATAGAAGATCCAGGGCCAGGTGTAATTGTCCGAGATATAGCCACCCAGGATCGGCCCCGCGACCGGTGCGACCAGCGTGGTCATCGACCAGAGCGCCAACGCCATGGGTGCTTTCGCGCGCGGATAACTGCCAAGCAGCAGTGACTGCGACAACGGAATCATCGGTCCGGCGACCGCGCCTTGCAGCACGCGTGCAGCAAGCAGGATCGGCAGGGTAGGGGCCAGGCCGCACAGCCAGGACGCCAGCACGAACAGAATGATCGATGCGAGAAACAGGCGCGCCTGACCAAAGCGCTGCGTGAGCCAGCCGGTGAGCGGCACCGAGATCGCGTTCGCGACCGCGAACGAAGTGATCACCCAGGTGCCTTGGTCGGAAGCGACACCCAGATCGCCTGAAATGGCGGGAATCGATACGTTCGCAATCGACGTATCGAGGACATTCATGAACACCGCCAACGAGACGGCGATCGTGCCCAGCACGAGTGCGCCGCCCTTCAGCGGTTCATGGACGATTGGAGCAGAAGCCATCGGCGAGCACTCGTGGAAGAAGGGGGCGGCTCGAGTCTTTGACTTGAGCCATTGACTCAGGCCACTGACTCAAACCATTGACTTAGGCCTTCGCGTTCAGATTGTCCGCGATGATGCGGGCGATTTCGGCATCGGCCTGTGCACCGTACTGCGCAAAAACATCGGTCTGGTAGACAGTATTGACGGTGCTGCCCAGCCGGCTGCCATGATCGTCTTTGATCGATACATCGGCATTCATCGACAGGCCGATACGCAGCGGATGCGCTTGCAGTTCCTGCGGATCCAGCGCGATACGCACCGGCAGGCGTTGCACGACCTTGATCCAGTTGCCGGTGGCGTTTTGTGCGGGCAGCAAAGAGAACGCGCTACCGGTACCGGCCGAAAACCCCTGGATATGGCCGTGGTAGACCACATCAGAACCATAGATGTCGGCTGTCAGTTCAACTGGCTGGCCGACCAGCATATGGCGCAACTGCACTTCCTTGAAGTTCGCGTCGACCCAGACGCCACCCAATGGCACGATGGCCATCAGCGGGGTACCCGGCGACACGCGTTGCCCCACTTGTGCAGCCCGTTTGGCCACATAACCGCTGACCGGTGCCGGCAAGGTATTACGTGCAAAGTTGATATACGCGTCGCGTACTTTCGCTGCGGCCAGTTTGACGTTCGGGTGATCGCTGACCGTCAGGTGATCGGTCAACGCGCGATTCGACGCGAACTGTTGTTGCGCGGCGTCGAGCGCGGCTTGTGCGGCACGGACGCTGTCGCGCGCGTGCGAGATTTCTTCGCTCGACACGGCGCCGGTCTGCGCGATCGCGACACGGCGTTGCAGATCGGATTTCGCTTTGGCGAGATCCGATTGACGTTCGGCGACGGTAGCCTGATAGGCGCTCGTGTTCGCGTACAACGTGCGGACTTGGCGCACTGCTTGCGCGAGGCCCGCTTCGGCCTGATCCAATGCGACCTTGGCATCCGCATTGTCCAGCCGAATCAGCGGATCACCGACCTTCACAGTCTGCGTATCGTCCGCGTTGACGGCGATGACCGTGCCGGTCACTTGCGGCGTGATCTGCACGACGTTACCGTTCACGTACGCGTCATCGGTCGCCTCGTGGAATTGCGCGACCAGGAAATAGTAGAAACCATATCCGACGGCGGCCGCGATGACGATCAGCGCGACCAGCCACAACATCCATTTGCGATTGCTCGAAGGCTTCGCCGGCGGCGCCGCGGTCGGTCCTCCCGCAGCTGCCCCGACAGGTGCCCCGACAGGCGCGCCAGCTTGGGTGCCAGTGGTCGGCTGTGTTGTACTCATTG
>CAWUJR010000503.1:0-3295 GCA_963922375.1 uncultured Robbsia sp. | reverse complement strand
CGTGACCGCCAGCGCGAGCGGAATAGACAGAAACTTATTCATATCGGTGCGCATATCAATGACCTTCCTTCGGGCCGCCGTCTGTGCCATGTGTAGTGTCGTTACCACCGTTGTGACCGTTGTTGCCGTCATTACCAGGGCCGCCCTTGCCGTCTTTACCGCCTTTGCCCTCACGATGCTGCTTCTCGTGTTTGGAGAACCGGCCCGCGACGACGACATAGAACATTGGTACCAGCGGCACGGCCAGGAAGATCGCGGTCAACATCCCGCCGATCACGCCCGTACCGATCGAGTGCTGGCTACCCTGACCGGCACCATGGCTGATCGCCAACGGCAACACGCCCAGGATAAACGCTAGCGACGTCATCACAATCGGACGAACCCGAAGTCGCACGGCCTCGACCGCCGCATCGACGATACCCATGCCCTCCTCATGCAGGTCCTTCGCGAATTCCACGATCAGAATCGCGTTCTTCGCAGACAGACCCACGGTGGTCAACAGCCCCACCTGGAAGTACACGTCGTTCGACAGACCGCGCAGCGTACTGGCCAACAACGCCCCCAGAATACCCAGCGGCACCACCAGAATCACCGACACCGGAATCGACCAGCTTTCATACAACGCCGCGAGACACAGGAACACGATCAGGATCGAAATCGCATACAGCATCGGTGCTTGCGAACCGGACTGTTGTTCCTGATACGAGATACCGGTCCATTCGTAGCCAATGCCCTTCGGCAGTTTCTCGGCCAGTTTCGCCATTTCGGTCATCGAATCGCCGGAGCTGTAACCTGCCGCAGCCTGACCTTGCAATTCGACCGAGCTCACGCCGTTATACCGCTCGAGCTTCTGCGCACCGAATGTCCACTGCCCCGACGCGAACGCCGAGAACGGCACCATCGTTCCTGCGGTGTTACGCACGTACCACTGGTTGATATCGCTCGGATTCATCCGGAACGGTGCGGCCGCTTGCACGTACACCTTCTTGACTCGACCCTTGTCGATGAAGTCGTTCACGTACGACGATGCCCACGCGATCGACAACGTCTGGTCGATATCGGACAGCGACAGACCCAGCGCCGATGC
The DNA here is from genome assembly GCA_963922375.1 of uncultured Robbsia sp. Lineage (GTDB taxonomy): Bacteria > Pseudomonadota > Gammaproteobacteria > Burkholderiales > Burkholderiaceae > Robbsia. The sequence goes on along the minus strand of CAWUJR010000503.1, from coordinate 2,208 downwards.
CTTGTCGGAATCGATGTTCACCTTGTACGTAGCGGCATCCTCCAGACCGTTCGGACGCACTTGCGTCAGGATCTTGTCTTGCGCCGCCATACCGAGCAACTGGTTACGTGCCGCAATCAACGCGTCATGTCCCAGATTCGCACGGTCGACCAGTTCGAAGTCAAAGCCTGCCCCGGTACCCAGTTCCGGAATGGCCGGCGGGTTGATCGGGAAGATCATCGCGTCCTTCACTTGCGAGAAGTGCATGAACGAACGACCGATGATCGCATTGATCGTCTGATCCGCCGCGGTACGTACGCTCCAGTCCTTCAAACGCACGAACACCAATGCCGAGTTCTGTCCGCGACCGGCAAAGCTGAAGCCATTAACGGTGAATACCGATTCAACGTTGGCCTTCTCGGTTTTCAGGTAATAGTCTTCGATCTGCTCCAGCGCACGTTCGGTCCGCTCCTGCGTCGATCCCGGCGGCGTCTGCACGATCACGAACAACGTGCCCTGATCTTCGTCCGGCAAGAATGCGGTCGGCAGCTTGTAGAACAGCAGACCGACGGCAAGCACGATCACCCCGTAGATCAAGAACCAGCGCACCGGATTGCGGATCACGCTCTTCGTGCCGCTGACGGTATAGTCGCGTCCCTTGTTGAAGTTGCGGTTGAACCAGCCGAAGAAACCGGTGGTCTTCTCGTGATCCTTCTTGATCGGCTTCAGGATCGTCGCGCACAGCGCCGGCGTCAGAATCAACGCCACCAGCACCGACAACACCATGGCCGCCACAATCGTCAGCGAGAACTGACGATAAATCGCGCCGACCGAACCGCTCGAGAACGCCATCGGCACAAACACGGCCGAGAGCACCATCGCCACACCCACCAACGCGCCGGTGATCTGATCCATCGCCTTGCGGGTCGCTTCTACCGGTCCCAGGCCTTCCTCCGCCATCACCCGCTCGACGTTTTCGACCACCACGATCGCATCATCGACAAGCAAACCGATGGCCAACACCATCCCGAACATCGACAACGTGTTGATCGAGAAGCCCATCACGTTCATCACACCGAACGTGCCCAGCAACACCACCGGCACCGCAATCGTCGGGATGATCGTCGCGCGGATGTTTTGCAGGAACAGATACATCACCAGGAACACCAGCACAATCCCTTCGAGCAGCGTCTTGACCACGTCTTCGATCGACAAACGCACGAATGGAATCGTGTCATACGGGTACTTCACCACCATGCCGTGCGGGAAATACTTCGACAGCGAGTCGATTTCCTGACGCACCAGCTTTTCGGTTTGCAGCGCGTTCGCACCGGTCGCCAACTGAATACCGAAACCGGCGGTCGGTTGCCCGTTGTACTTCGTGTTGAAGCTGTAGTTCTCACCGCCCAGGCCGATCGTCGCGACGTCACGCAAATGCACCACTGCGCCGCTGGTCAACGTCTTCAGGATGATGTCGCCGAATTGCTTCGGCGTCTGAAGACGCGTCTTCTCGGTAATGGCCGCCGTCAATTCCTGACCGGCTACCGATGGCGTACCGCCCAGCTGACCTGCCGCAATTTGCACGTTTTGCGCAGTGATCGCGGACGATACATCCACCGGCGTGAGGCCGAAGCTGTTCAGCTTGTTCGGGTCGAGCCAGATCCGCATCGAATACTGCGAACCGAACAACTGCACCTGGCCCACGCCGTTGAGTCGGCTGACCGGATCTTCGACGTTCGACGCGACGTAGTTCGCCAAGTCGTACTTGTTCATCGATCCGTCTTCGGACACAAAGGCCATCACCAACAAGAAGCTGCTACTCGACTTCACGACCTTCACGCCCTGCTGCTGCACTTCCTGCGGCAACAACGGCGTCGCGAGCGACAGCTTGTTCTGCACCTGCACCTGCGCAATGTCCGGATCCGTCCCGGCCGCGAAGGTGATGGTGATCGTGGCATTACCCGAGTTATCGCTGGTCGACGCCATATACAACAGATGGTCGATCCCGTTCATCTGTTGTTCGATAACCTGCGTCACCGTGTCCTGGACCGTCTGTGCCGACGCACCCGGATAGGTCACGCTCAACTGCACCGACGGCGGCGCAATGGTTGGGTACTGGGCGACCGGCAGGTTGAAGATCGACAAGGTGCCGACCAACATCAAGACGATAGCGATCACCCACGCAAAAATAGGGCGATCAATAAAAAACTTTGCCATTTAGGGTAGCCC
>CAWUJR010000502.1:0-3297 GCA_963922375.1 uncultured Robbsia sp. | reverse complement strand
TACTCGGCGGACGGAGGATTGATGGACAGAAAATCAGTCAGCGCTCCAACGCGGGGCCAGCGACGAGGCGGAGATTTTCGACATGCACCGCGCGCTACTGGACGACCCCGTGCTGCGCGATGTCGCGCGCGCGTTGATCGCTCTCGGCAAAAGCGCCAGTTTCGCGTGGCGGGAATCGGTCAGTGCACAACGCAGCTTGCTCTCGCAGGTGGGCGACAGCCTGCTTGCCGAACGCGTGCTGGACTTGCTGGATCTGGAGCGAAGAGTGCTTCGCCTACTGAATCGCGCCTACCCGACGACACAGGCGCAGATCCGCACGCTCGGGCAGCAAGACGCAACGCATACCGTGTTGCCGGACCGGGCCATCCTCGCCGCCGACGATTTAACGCCGTCGGATCTGGCGTCGTTCGATCTGCGCCGCGTAAAAGGATTGGCGATGGCACGCGGTGGTGCCACCACGCACGCGGCCATTCTCGCGCGGCAATTCGGCTTACCGGCACTCGTCGCGGTGGGCGATGCGTTGCGCGATATTGCGACGGGCACGACGGTTGTGCTGGATGCGAGCGCGGGTCGTCTTGATGATGCCCCTACCGTCGACGACATCGCCCGTGCCACAGCCGAACATCGCCGCCTTGCCGAGGCGCGGGAAACCGACCGATTGACCTCGCACGAAACGGCCAGTACGCGCGACGGCACCCGCATCGAAGTCGCCGCGAATATCGCCACGTGTGACGATGCGATCAAGGCCTCCGACAACGGTGCCGATGGGGTAGGACTGCTGCGCACCGAGCTGCTGTTCATGCACCGCCAGTCGGCCCCCACGGCGCAAGAGCATCGACAAAGCTATCAGGCGATCGTCGACGCGCTGAAAGGGCGTCGCGCGATTATCCGTACCCTTGACGTGGGCGCCGATAAGGAAGTGGATTATTTGAGCCTTCCACCCGAAACCAATCCGGCGCTCGGGCTGCGCGGCATTCGTATGGCGCAGATCCGTCCGGACCTGCTCGACGACCAATTACGCGGCATGTTGCAGGTGCGGCCTATCGACCGCGTGCGTATTCTGTTCCCGATGGTGACCGACGCCGAGGAAGTGGTTGCACTGCGCGAACGCATCGACACCCTGGCGCGCGAAATGAACCGTGACGAGTCCGCTCACCAAGCGGTGCAAAGATCCTCAGCCAGGCAGAATGCCGGCGAGATGACTGCCTCGAGTCGAATCGAAGTGGGCGTCATGATCGAAGTACCGGCCGCTGCGCTATTGGCCGATCAACTCGCACAGCATGCGGATTTTCTGTCGATCGGGACCAATGACCTCACGCAATACACGCTGGCGATGGATCGTGGACAGGCGGATCTAGCCGCCCGTGCCGACGGGCTGCATCCGGCGGTGTTGCGCCTGATCAAAGCGACGGTGACGGGCGCGGCACAGCACGGCAAATGGGTCGGCGTGTGCGGTGCATTGGCAAGCGACCCGGTGGCCGTTCCATTGCTGATCGGGTTGGGTATTACTGAACTATCGGTGGACCCGGCTTCGGTGCCCGGCATAAAAGCATTGGTGCGGCGCCTTGATCTGGCGCACTGTCGCGCTCAAGCAGACGCAGCGCTGACGCTGATATCGTCGCAAGCGGTTCGCGCCGCCAGCCGCACGGCATTCTCGTAACCTTCCCGCTGTCAACCCAAAGCAAGCTCATCACAATAACGACTGGAGATCTTCTTCATGGACACTAACCCGTTTGCAAAGATGCAGCGCTTGGGTCGGGCCTTGATGTTGCCGATCGCGGTGCTGCCGGTGGCCGGACTTTTGTTGCGGCTTGGCCAGCCTGACGTCTTCAACATCAAGATGATCGCGGATGCCGGCGACACCATCTTCACCAATCTGCCCTTGCTGTTCGCGATCGGGGTGGCTGTCGGCTTTGCGAAAGATAACAACGGTACCGCCGGTCTGGCAGGCGCGATCGGCTACCTGATCGAAATCGCCGTGATGAAGGACATCAACGACAAGTTGAATATGGGTGTGCTGTCCGGCATTGTCGCCGGCGTCGTCGCCGGCTATCTGTATAACCGATACAAGGACATCAAGCTGCCGGAATATCTTGCCTTCTTCGGCGGCAGACGCTTTGTGCCCATTGTCACCGGCGTCGCCTGTCTGGCGATCGGTATCGTGTTCGGCTACGTCTGGCAACCGGTCCAATCAGCGATCGATGTTGCCGGCCAATGGCTGACCACCGCCGGTCCGATCGGGGTGTTTGTCTTTGGTGTGCTGAACCGGATCCTGCTGGCAACGGGCCTGCACCACATCATCAATTCGCTCGCCTGGTTCGTCTTCGGCACTTACACGCCGCCCGGTGGTGTCGCCGTCACCGGCGATCTGCACCGCTTCTTCGCGGGCGATCGTAGCGCGGGTGGCTTCATGACAGGCTTCTTCCCTGTGATGATCTTCGGATTGCCGGCCGCGTGTCTGGCGATGTTTCATGAAGCGCCGAAAGAGCGGCGGGCGGTCGTGGGCGGCTTGCTGTTTTCGATGGCACTGACGTCGTTTCTCACGGGCGTCACCGAACCGATCGAATACAGCTTCATGTTCCTGGCCCCGGTGCTGTACGCGATTCACGCGGTATTGACCGGTCTTTCGCTGGCCATCTGTTCCGCGTTGGGCATCCATCTCGGCTTCACGTTCTCGGCCGGCATGATCGACTACGTTTTGAACTTCGGGCTATCGCAGCGCGGATGGCTGATGATACCGATCGGCATCGTCTACGCCTTCGTGTACTACGGCCTGTTTCGTTACTTCATCCGGCGCTTCAATATGGCGACGCCCGGTCGCGAGCCTGCGACCACGGATGCTTCCGGTTTCGGCGCGAGCGAGACGACCGATCTGGGATTTGCATCTTCCTCGGCATCTTCCTCGGCATCTTCGTCGCCCGCATCGGCAACAGCGGGGCTGAACGCGAGCCGCGCGGCACGTTACATTGCGGCATTAGGCGGCGCATCGAACCTGACGCTGGTGGATGCATGCACGACCCGCTTGCGCCTAGCGGTCGTGGACACCGCGCAGGTATCGGAGCCACAGCTGAAAATAGTGGGTGCCCGCGGCGTACTGAAGCGCGGCGCGACGAACGTTCAGGTCATCATCGGACCGGAGGCAGACCTGATCGCCGACGAAATCCGCACCGAACTCGAACGGTCATCGACCCGCGGCGCAACACCTGCCACGACGGCCGCACCGGCCTTCTCTGCCGCCTATGTCGATACCGTCCGCGACGCACCCGTCATGGAGGCGTCGACCGGACCGCTCGATCC
>CAWUJR010000501.1:0-3311 GCA_963922375.1 uncultured Robbsia sp. | reverse complement strand
CTCGTGTCGGCGTGGGCGATCTGGCAGACGCGGCGGGTGCCCGCGATCCGCTTTACGCCGCGCGATGCCGTCATGGCAACAACGGCGACGACGGCGACAACGGCAGCAAAAGATCCAGAGCAAGCGTGATTAACAATTATGGAGGACAGCGATGCTTGACGAAAGCGAACGCACGGCAGTAGTGCAGCAGTTCGGGAGGACGTATCGCGCCTTCATGACCGCCTTCGAATCCCATGTGGGGGTGCCGATGCCGCGCTGGCGCATCATGGTCGCGCTGCGCCAATGGACCGGGCCGCAGCCGCAAAAGAAGCTGGTCGAAGTGCTCGGCATGGACCCCGGTGCGCTGACCCGTCAGGTGCAGCAACTCGAGCAGCAAGGATGGATTGCCCGCAGTGTCGATGAGCGCGACAACCGTTTGACCAATGTCGTGCTGACCGATATTGGGCGGGAGGAGATCGATAAGGCCATTCCCGCCCGGAACAGCTTTCTTGCCGACACGATGGATGGCCTGCCCGACGAGCAATTGCGCGCGCTGCGGCAGACATTGACATTGTTCGAGTCACGCATCGCGTCGCTGGCCACGAAGCCGATCGCAGTGTGATCGACTGCGCCGCGACCGGCCGATCGTGGCTTTACTGTCTCGCGGTACGCGCGTTGTCCGGCATCGGCATGTTGAAGTTGGTCCGGAACGGATTGATGTCCAGACCGCCGCGTCGGGTGTATCGCGCATAGACTGCCAGCTTCACCGGTTTGCACACGCGCGCGATGTCGGTAAAGATGCGTTCGACGCATTGCTCGTGAAAACCGGTGTGCATTCGGTACGACACGATATAGCGCAACAGTCCTGCCTCATCGATCTGTGGGCCGGCATAGTGAATCTGCACGCTACCCCAGTCCGGCTGGCCGGTGACCGGGCAATTCGATTTCAACAGATTCGACACCAGCGTTTGTTCTACCGGCGCCTGGTCGAACTGCGCGCTCAGCAGGCTGGCATCGGGTGTGTAGATGTCGGTGTCCAGATCGAGTCGATCGATATCGATGCCTTCCAGTTCTTCCATCACCAGTGTGCCGAATGCGGCGGGCAGCGTCAGTCGCACCTGCACCGGTGCGCCGCACAATGCCGACAGATCGTGACGAATCGTATCGCGCAGCGTATCGGCGGAATCGAGTCGGGTCTGCGCGAACGATCCCAGATACAGCTTGAACGACTTCGACTCGACGATGTTCGGCGAATCGGCCGGCACCATCACGGTCAGCACCGCGAGTTGCGGTTTGCCGCGCGGCGTCAGCCACGACAGCTCGTAGGCATTCCAGATATCCACGCCGAAGAAGGGCAGCGGCGCGGCGATGCCGATCGGCTCGCGGCCTAGGCTACGCTCGATCGGGAACAGCAGCGACGGATCGTATTGATCGTGATAACTGACCGGTTTGCCGAGGTCGGATTGTTCAGGTGTCATGGCGGTGCGTTAGTTCGTCTGCTGGCGTGGGGGCGTATCGGCGAGGAACAGTCGATACACCGGATTCTGCGTTTCGTCCCAATGCGGATAGCCAAGCTGTTCGAGGAACTGATCGAATGCCGTGCATTCGCCTTCCGGCACTTGCAGGCCGACCAGGATGCTGCTGTAGTCGGCACCTTGATTGCGGTAATGGAACAGGCTGATATTCCAGTTCGGTGCCATCGACGACAAAAAGCGCATCAGCGCGCCAGGGCGCTCGGGGAATTCGAAGCGATACAGCAGTTCGTTACTGGCGAGCGGCGAGTGGCCGCCGACCATATGACGAACGTGCTGCTTGGCCAATTCGTCGTGGGTGAGATTCAGGGTCGAGAAGCCGTTTTGTTCGAACGCCGAAACCAACGCGCTGCCTTCGCCGCGCGTGCGCGTTTGTACACCGACGAAAATGTGCGCTGCATCGCGGTCGGCGATCCGATAATTGAACTCGGTCACGTTGCGCTCGCCGACAATTTCGCAGAAGCGGCGAAAGCTGCCGCGTGCCTCGGGGATCGTCACCGCAAATACCGCTTCGCGTGCCTCGCCGACCTCGGCGCGCTCGGCGACAAAGCGCATCCGATCGAAATTCAGATTGGCGCCGGAATTGATGGCCACCAACGTTGCGCCATGCAATCCCTCACGCTCCGCATACTGCTTCAATCCCGCCAACGCGAGTGCACCGGCCGGCTCCAGGAGGCTACGCGTATCCTGAAACACATCCTTGATGGCTGCGCACAGCGCATCGGTGTCCACGCGCAGGATCTCGTCCAGATAGGTGCGACAGAGTCGGAACGTCTCGCTGCCCACCAGCTTCACGGCGGTACCGTCGGAGAAAAGGCCCACTTCGCTCAATTCGACGCGTTCGCCGCGCGCGACCGACTGCGCCATCGCGCAGGAATCCTCGGTCTGCACACCGATCACCTTGATTTCCGGGCGGACCGCTTTGACATAGGCGGCAACGCCCGAGGCGAGGCCGCCGCCGCCGATCGGCACGAAGACCGCATCGATCGGCCCTTGGTGTTGACGCAGAATTTCCATGCCGACGGTGCCCGCACCGGCGATCACGTCCGGGTCGTCGAACGGATGCACGAAGGTCAAGCCGCGCGCTTCCTGCAGCGTCAGCGCATGGCCATAGGCATCCGAATACGATTCGCCGTGCAGCACCGTCTCGACCCATTCGCCACCATGCGCGCGGACCGCGTCTACCTTGACTTGGGGCGTGGTCGTCGGCATCACGATCACGGCGGTACAACGCATGCGCGCGGCGGCCAATGCGACGCCCTGCGCATGATTGCCGGCCGATGCGGCCACAACGCCGCGCGTTCTTTCCTCATCGCTGAGCTGTGCCATCTTGTTATAGGCGCCGCGCAGTTTGAACGAAAAAACCGGCTGATTGTCCTCGCGCTTCAGGTAAATTCGGTTTCCCAGACGTGCAGAGAGGTTGGGTGCATGATCCAGCTCGCTTTCCCGCGCGACGTCGTAGACGCGCGCGTTCAGCACTTTTCTCAGGTAGTCAGGGGCCGACATGTTCGCTTTCCGCGGTAGGTGAATGGGGTAAATCGGGTGAAAAGGGAGGCAGCAGAAGTCCGTCATGATACCGCCAAGTGACGGCATCGCCGAAGGAGAACGCGGCGCCAAGCGTCCGACGCCGGGTTCTGCTTCGGCCATCAGCCAAGATCGCTGTCGTGATCGATATCCAGTACGACGCCTTCGTCGCGCGTGTCGATGGCGATGAAACCGTGCACATCGATCACCGTGCGCGCGCCCTGATCGCCGGTCAACTGCAGCAGCGCCGTGCCATGGGTGGGGCCGATGCCGACC